>JBIKYW010000339.1:0-4253 GCA_044355055.1 Planctomycetota bacterium
CGCGCCGGTGCTCGCCCGGCGCATCGGTCCGTTTCCGGAGATCGTCGAAGCGTCGGGTGCAGGCGAGCTGTTCTCGACGCCGATCGAACTCGTAGCCCAACTTCGCAAGTATGCACACGCGCCCGAGCTGCGCGCGCAGTTCTCCGCCGCAGGCCGCGCCGCGTTCGCGAGCCGCTGGAGCGAAGCCGCGGTGCTCCCGCGCTACTTCGAGCTCGTCGGTCGGGTGGCGCGGCGCAAGGGCCGCGGCGACCTCGCGGACGCGTTCTCGACACTCGCTCTCCACGGCGGACTCGAAGGCTGAAGCCGCACTGTCCCTTCGCTGCTCTCTACTGTTAGATTCGCCGACTCGATGCGCTCCCTCCCCACGTCCGCGTGCACCGCGCTCCTCGCTCTGGGCTTGGGAGCTGGACTCTGGCGCGCGCTGCAGCCCAGCTCGGCGCGCGACATCGCCGCCCGAGCGCAAGCGAGCCGCGGTGTGAGCACGACCGTCGGCCCCAAGTTATTGCGCGACGTCACCAGCGAAGTGGGTGTCGACTTCGTCCACGATGCCGACTTCCACGGCCGCTTCTGGCTGCCGGAAGAGATGGGGCCGGGCGCCGCGCTGTTCGATGTCGACAACGACGCCGATCTCGACCTCTTCCTCGCAGGAGGCGGCTCGATCGACGGCACGGGCCCCGCGCAGATGTGTCGTCTGTGGCGCAACGATGCGGGCCGCTTCACGGACATCTCGCAGGAGAGCGGCGCGGCGCTCGCAGGACCGGCGTATGGCGTCGCGAGCGCGGACTACGACGCCGATGGCGACGTCGATCTCTTCGTGGCGCGCTTGGGGCCGAATCTGTTGCTCCGGAACGACGGCGGACGTTTCCGAGACGTGGCGGCGGAAGCGGGCGTCGCCGACGCAGGTTTTGGAACCGCGGCCGTGTGGTTCGACATGGACCGCGATGGTCGGCTCGATCTCTACGTGTGCAACTACGTCGACTGGTCGCCCTCGATCGAGAAGCGCTGCTACGCGAGCGGCGTCCCCGACTACTGCGACCCCAGCGCGTACGACGCGCCGGGGCAGGATCGGCTGTATCGAAACCTCGGCGACGGCCGCTTCGAGGATGTCACCGAGCGCAGCGGAATTCTGGGGACGCGGGGACAAGGGCTCGGCGTTGTCGCGGAGGACTTCGACGGCGACGGGCACTGCGATCTGTACGTCGCGAACGACTCGACCCCCGCGATGCTATGGCGCAATCGAGGCGACGGAACCTTCGTCGACGAGGCACTCAAAGCCGGCTGCGCGTACAACGCGCTCGGCGTCGCGATCGCCGGCATGGGCATCGCATGCGAGGACCTCGATGGGGATCTCAAGCCCGACTTGCTCGTGACCAACATCCGCAATCAGAGCCACCTCGCTCTCGTCGCCCGCGGCACACGCTTCGAGGATGCCAGCGCGCGCATGGCGCTCCCTGCGTGGTCGACCCCGTGGACGGGCTTCGGCGTGGTGCTCTTCGATGCAGACCACGACGGAGCGCTCGAAGGCTACTTCGCGAATGGCGCCGTGAACCTCGCGCCGAGCCGCGTGGGCGAGCCGCGGCCGTATGTGGAGCCGGATCAGCTCGTGCGCTTCGCGAGAGGTGTCAGCCGCGACGTGAGCGCAGGCTCGGGAGCGGTTCTAGACGAGTCCTCACGCGGTCTTTGCTGTGGTGATGTCGACGGCGACGGAGATCTCGACCTCGTCGTCACGGCGTTCGATGGCCGCGCGCGTGTGCTGCGCAACGAGCAGAATAGCTCCGGTCACTGGGTGATCTTGGACGTGCGCGACAAGTACGGGCGTGCGGCGCTCGGCGCGCGCGTCGAACTCCAATCGAGGAGCGGGCGCCAGCTTCGCGTCGTGCGCGCTCAGTCGAGCTACCTCTCGAGCAGCGACCCGCGCATCCACTTCGGCCTTGGAGCCGACGCTCGCATCGATTCCGCGCGCATCCTCTGGCCGGACTCGACCTCCATGGTGCTCGAGCGCTTGGAGAGCGATCGCGTCCACGTGATCCAGCAGGAGAGCGCGAAGTGAGCACGCTCAAGCTCGGCGCGCTCGCGCTCTCTGCACTCGGCATCGCCTATGCGATGTTCGCGCGCGGTGGAGCGCTCGCGGGAGCCTTGCCGGACCTTCCCGAGCCGACGCGAGCGGAAGGCGAGCTCGGCGCGCCGATCGCGCGCTGCGACGCGGCCAGCTGGTTGGCGGCCTGCACGGCTTCCGATGTGCCCGACATCGAGCTGCCGTCGGAGGTCGAGTTCGAACCCATGCAGCGCCTGATCGCGGAGTCGCGCGCGTGGACACGCCAGCGCGACGGCGACGCACTCGGCAGGATGGGAGAGATCGCCTTGGCGCTCGACCTCGGCGACTCCGCCGCGCAGCTCTTCGCCGCAGCGGCGGAGCTCGGCACCGCTCACGCGCGCTGGAACTACCTGCGGGGCGTGGCGCTCCAGCAACAGGGCAAGCTCGATGCCGCGGTGACGGCGCTTCGAGTCGCGCTCGCGCAGTCGCCCGACGTGGGTATTCCGCGCGCGCGCATCGCCCGTGCGCTGTTCGAGCTCGGACGCACCGACGAGGCTCGCGCAGAGTTCGAGCTCTGCCTGCGTCAGGACTCGACACGCGCGCTGGGCCATCTCGGCCTCGCCCGCATCGACCTCGGACGGAACGACGCGGGCGCCGCGCTGAAGCAACTGGACGCCGCAGCAGCGCTCACGCCCGGCGATTACGTCGTCTGGACGCTCCGCGCTCAGGCTCTGGCGGCGCTCGGACGCGCGGAGGAGTCCCGCCGCGATGCCGAGCGCGCGTCGAAGCTCCCTCGCTATCGCGGGTGGCTTTCGTTCGATCCGCTGCTTCCCGAATGCAACGAGCGCGCGCGGACGCTGGCGCATGTCGAAATGCTCTTCGGACAGGCGCAGGGGCGCAGGGACCTCGCACAGCTCGCCAGCTTGTCCGACGAACTGACGCGGCGCGTGCCCCGCGATCCCGAGGCTTGGCGCCGAGCCGCCGCAGCCCACGTCGCCGCGCAGCGCATGCCCGCTGCCCGCGAGCGAATCGAGCGCGCCGTGGAGCTGGCTCCCCAGTCGACGCCCGTGCTCTGCACGGCTGCGGAGATCGCGATGGCATCGAACGACCCACGCCGCGCGCTGGAGCTCGCGCGCCGTGCGATGGCGAGCGATCCGCGCTCGGCCTTCGCGCACGAAGTGCTCGGCCGCGCGAGCTTCCTGACGCAGGACTACGCAGCCGCGATCACGCACGCGCGGCGTGCCGTCGAACTGGCTCCTTCGGACCTCGACAAGCGACAGATCTTGGTCGAGATCCTCGTCGCGCTGCGACGCAACGACGAGGCTCTGCTGGAGCTCGAGACGTTCTTGGCCATCTCGCCCGCACACCCGTGGGCGAGCGCGCAGCTCTCGGCACTGCGCGGCTCGCGCTAGAGTCAGGAACCACGTGCGCGCGATCCTCACCTACCACTCGATCGACCCTTCGGGCTCTCCGGTGTCGGTCGACGAGCGCGTGCTCCGCCGCCACATCGCGTTCCTGCGCTCGGGGCGCGTGGCCGTCGTGCGCCTCGAGGAGTTGGCGGAGGTCCCCGCTCATCGCGACGCCGTCGCGATCACCTTCGACGATGGTTTCGTCAACTTTGAGCAGGTCGCGTGGCCGCTGCTGCGCTTCCAAGATTTTCCGGTGACGTTGTTCGTCGCGACGCAGCGCGTCGGAATGGACAACGCGTGGGGTGGCACTCCCGCGCCGAAGATCCCGACGCTGCCGCTGCTCGGCTGGGACGCGCTGCGCCGCATGCAGCGCCAAGGACTCACCATCGGGTCGCACAGCCGCACGCACGCGAAGCTCACTTCGCTCGACGATGCGCAGCTCGCGGACGAGCTCGATGGCTCGATCGAGGACCTCGAGCGCGAGCTGGGCACTCGGTCGACGAGTTTCTGCTATCCCTACGGCGACGTGGACGCCCGCGTCGCGCACGCCGTGGCCTCGCGCTTCGATCGGGCCTGCACCACCGAGCTCGCGGTGCTCCCTGAGTCGCCGCAGCCGCAGCTCCTGCCGCGACTCGACGCCTACTACTACCGCGCCCCGGGGCGTCTGGAGAGCTTCGGGAGCCGCGGGTTCCGAGCCCACCTTTGGCTCAGAGCCTCGCTGCGCCGCCTGCGTCCGAGCTAGGCCCCCTCTGCGCCCCTCCCGACGTCCCTCGAACCGAGGCGTCGGCTCCGTCCCTGCATTTCGAGCG
>JBIKYW010000340.1:0-4246 GCA_044355055.1 Planctomycetota bacterium
CGCACGGTGCTCGACGCGGGCCACAAGGTCCAGTGGGGCCTCGGGGTGTCGGCCTACCTCGTGACGAAGGGCGTCGCGGCGGGAGCGGCGATGCTCGCGCCCTTCGCGGGCCACTTCGGGCTGCACTCGGGCTGGACGCGCATGCTGCCGGAGCTCCTCGCGCTCGTCTTCACGGCGGTCACGACGTTCCTGCTCGTCGAAGACCTCAAGCGCCCGATGAAGTTCCTAACGCTGCTGACGCGGCCGAACACGAAGAGCTGGCTCGTCAAGGGCGCGTGGATCCTGATGGCGTTCACCGGCACGGTGGCGGCGGCGCTCGGCATCCTCGCGCTGCAGCACTTCGGAGACGATCCGCGCGCGTTCCACGCGCTGCTCCAGCCGCTGCGCTGGCTCAACGCCGTGCTCGGACTCGGCGTCGCGGGCTACACCGCGTTCTTGTTCGCGCAGTGCGAAGGCCGCGACCTGTGGCAGTCGAAGAAGCTGCTCCCCCATCTGCTCGTGCAGGCGGCGGCGTGCGGCTCGGTCGCACTGCTCGCGGCGAGCCCGACGAACGACGCGCTGCGCCTCGTCGCGCTCGTCTCGCTCCTGCTGCACGGAGTGTTCGTGCTGCTCGAGCGCCACGGATCGCACGACACCGACAATGCCCGCCAAGCCGCCGCGTTCCTCGACGTGGTGCGCCTCGGACCGCTCAAGGCCTACAAGTTCGGCCTGCTCGTCGGCGTCGCCGCCGCGCTGCCCTGCCTGTACGTGCTGCCCGCGCTCGCGTGGCTGCCCGTGCTCGCGGGCCTGTTCGTCTACAAGCACGCTTACATCCGCGCTGCCCAGCTCCCGCCGCTGTCATGAGCCAAGACCCCGCAACGATGAACATCACGCCGATCGAGAACTTTCCTCGACCGGAGACGTGGGACCATGTCGAGCTCTTGGACGCCAAGGCGTGGCCGCGGCGCGAGAAGAAGAGCTACATGCTCGTGCCGACGACGTGCTTCAACTGCGAGGCCGCGTGCGGGCTCGTGGCCTACGTCGACAAGCAGGACCTCTCGATCAAGAAGCTCGAGGGCAACCCGTTCCACCCCGGCTCGCGCGGCCGCAACTGCGCCAAGGGACCTGCGACGCTCAATCAGGTACAGGACACCGGCCGCGTGCTCTACCCGATGAAGCGCGTTGGTACGCGCGGCTCGGGCAAGTGGGAGCGCGTGAGCTGGGACCACGTGCTCGACACGTTCGCGGCGCAGATTCGGCGCGCACTCGTCGAAGGGCGCAAGACCGAGGTCATGTACCACGTCGGCCGCCCGGGTCACGACGGCTACATGGATCGCGTGCTGCAGAGCTGGGGCGTCGACGGCCACAACAGCCACACCAACGTGTGCAGCGGCGCCGCGCGCTTGGGCTATGCGCTGTGGACCGGCGCGGACCGCCCGTCGCCCGACCACGAAAACGCGAAGTTCATCCTGCTGCTCTCGAGCCACCTCGAGACGGGCCACTACTTCAACCCGCACGCGCAGCGCATCATCGACGGCAAGCTCAAAGGCGCGAAGCTCTGCACCGTCGACGTGCGCCTCTCGAACACTGCGTCGATGTCGGACTGGTGGCTCGCGCCCTACCCCGGCACCGAAGCGATGCTGCTGCTGTCCTTCGCGCACGTCCTGCTGCACGAAGGTCTCTACAACCGCGCCTTCCTCGAAGAGTGGGTCAACTGGCGCGACTACCTCGCGTGGGCACACCCGAGCGAGCCTGCGACGTTCGAGCGCTTCATCGAGTCGCTGAAAGTGCGCTACGCCTACGCAGCGCCCGAGAAGGCGGCTGCGGAGTGCGGCGTCGATGCAAAGACGATTGTGGAAGTCGCGCGCGCCATCGGCGCAGCGGGCAGCGCGTTTGCGTCGCACGTATGGCGCAACGCCGCCTCGGGCAACGAGGGCGGCTGGCAAGTCGCGCGCTGCCTGCAGTTCGTCGGCGTGCTCGTCGGCGCGGTCGGCGCCAAGGGCGGCACGAACATGAACATCCAGGACAAGTTCGTCCCGGCGCCGTTCGTGAAGCCGCCGCCGCAGCAGGTGTGGAACGAGCTGCTCTATCCGCGCGAGTGGCCGCTCTCGCACCACGAGCTGAGCTTCCTGCTCCCCCACTTCCTGAAAGACGGTCGCGGCAAGCTCGCGGCGTACTTCACGCGCGTCTACAACCCCGTGTGGACCAACCCCGACGGCATGGTGTGGGAAGAGGTGCTGCGCGACGAAGCCAAAGTCGAGCTGCACGCCGCGCTCACGCCGACGTGGAGCGAGACGGCGCAGTACGCGGACTACGTGCTGCCGATGGGCGTCGGTGCCGAGCGCCACGACATCCAGAGCCAAGAGACGCACGCCGCGCAGTGGATCGGCTTCCGCCAGCCGGTGCGCCGCGTGGCGATGGAGCGCATGGGCAAGCCCGTGGAGTTCACGTGGCAAGCGAACCCCGGCGAAGTCTGGGAAGAGGACGAGTTCTGGATCGAGCTCTCGTGGCGCATCGACGCCGACGGCTCGCTCGGAATCCGCAAGTGGTACGAGTCGCCCTATCGCAAGGGCGAGAAGATCACGGTCACCGAGTACTACCGCTGGATCTTCGAGAACTCCGTGCCCGGTCTGCCCGAGGCAGCCGCGAAGGAAGGGCTCACCCCGCTCGACTACATGCGCCGTCACGGTGCCTTCCTCGTGAAAGAGGGCACGTGGGAAGTGCACATGAAGGGAGCCGACGCCGCGGGCGCCTCGAACCGCGGGGAGGGCACGCTCGAGAAGGACGGCAAGCCGGTCGCGATCGTCGCTTCGGGCGCGCCTCGCGCGGGCTTCAACACGCCGTCGAAGCGCTGCGAGATCTTCTCGAAGACCATGGTCGACTGGGGCTGGCCCGAGTACGCCACGCCGGAATACATCCGGAGCCACGTCCACCAAGGCAAGTTCGATCACTCGAAGGGCGAGTACGTGCTCGTGCCGACCTTCCGCCTCCCGACGCTCATCCACACGCGCTCGGCGAACTCGAAGTGGCTCTACGAGCTCTCGAACACCAACCCCGTCTGGATCCACCCCGAGGACGCGCGACGCATCGGCGTCGACACGCTCGACCTCGTGCGCGTCACGACGCGCATCGGGCACTTCGTCAACAAGGTCTGGGTCACCGAAGGCGTGCGCCCCGGCGTCGTCGCCTGCTCGCACCACCTCGGCCGCTGGCGCCTCCACGAGAACGTCGCGCAGGAGACCTACGCGATGCCGCTCGTGCGCCGCGAAGAGCTCTCACCCGGCCAGTACCGCTTCCGCCGCATCGAGGACATCGTCCCGTACAAGTCCTCGGATCCCGACTCCGAGCGCATCTGGTGGAGCGAGGGCGGCGTGCACCAGAACCTCACCTTCCCCGTGCAGCCCGATCCCGTGAGCGGCATGCACTGCTGGCACCAAGCCGTGAAGGTCGAGCGCGCGCACGCGGGCGACCAATATGGCGACGTCGTGGTCGACACCACGAAGTCGATGGCCGTCTATCACGAGTGGCTCGCGAAGGCTCGCCCCGTCAAGGGCACCCTGCGCCGCCCGCTCCACTTCGCACGCGCCGTCAAGCCCGCCCCCGAGGCCTACAAGCTGCCGGGGTCGTAGACGCGAGCCGTAGACAGAGCGCGGGCCGCACGACGTCGAGGCGTCGGGCGGCCCGCGGTGATTTCGAGCGCGAGGTGCGCGCTCAGTCGTTGAGGCCGGGGGCGACGGTGAGGCCCTTCACGGCGCCCGACGCGATGCCTTCGCGCAGGAGCGCGAGAGCGCGCGAGCCCATCGCGGTCTTCAAGTAGAAGTACTCGACGATCTCGCGGTGGCGCGGCTCGGCGAGGTCGAGGGGGCGCGTCGGCGGCGTCTTGCCCGTGATGCGCGCGATGTAGTAGCCCTTGGGTCCACGCCACGGGCCGTCGATCGAGCCCATCTTCTGCTCGAAGAAGATGTGGTCGGTGACCTGCGCGCCGAAGAGGAACGCGCGGTAGTCGCTGTCGCCGATGTAGCCCTGCAGCTGGTTGCGCGTCTGCGGCTCGTCGCCGAAGGTGCCCTTGAAATAGAAGTTCTGCATCGGCTTGTTGCCGGTCTCGGGCATCGGCGGGTCCCAGAACTCGCTGTAGAGCTCGAGCGTCGGCTTCCACTCGGCGCCCTTGTCGAGGTCGGACTTGATCGCGAGCGCGCGCTCGCGGGCTTCGGGGAAGCCCGTGTCCTTCCACTTCACGTTGGCGAAGTCGTAGGCCGAGACGAGGATC
>JBIKYW010000341.1:0-4234 GCA_044355055.1 Planctomycetota bacterium
GCGCTGTGGTCCGCCGCGCTGTGAAGCAGGGCTTCGCCGAGCCCCGCATGCTCGACGGCCTCGACCAGCGCGTGCGCGACGCGATGTGGTTCCCCGACTACCTGCCTTTCAAGCCGGACTGATCGAGCTCGAACGCGCCAACGAACAGCGCCCCGCCGGAGTCCACTCCGACGGGGCGCTGTGCTTGAGGTACGAGCGCGAGGGCTTAGACGCCCGAGCCGAAGTCGCCGCCGTGATGCGCGCCGTGCGACGAGTGCGCAGGCGCCGGGCGAGCAGCCGGGCGATGGCCGCCGTGCGAGCCGCTGTGGGGAGCGGGCCTGCTGCCATGACCGCCATGTCCACCGTGACTGCCATGCGGGCGCGCGGGAGCAGGACGATGCGCGTGCGGCGCACCATGCGGCTTGTTCGAGCGTTGCGGCGGACGCGGAGCGTGCGTTGAGTGCGAGCGCTGCGGCGGCTTGTTCGCGGCCTGCGGGCGAGGCGGACGCGGAGCCGCGTGATCGCCTTCGAGCTTGCCGGCGATCGGGATCGAGCGACGGATCGTGCGTTCGATGTCGAGCAGGTACGCGCGCTCTTCACCGTCGCAGAGCGAGATCGCGATGCCACTGGCACCCGCGCGGCCCGTGCGACCGATGCGGTGCACGTATTGCTCGGGAACGTTCGGAATCTCGTAGTTGACGACGTGCGAGAGGCCCTCGATGTCGAGGCCGCGCGCGGCGATGTCGGTCGCGACGAGGATGCGCGTGCGTCCCTCGCGGAACGCATCGAGCGTGCGCTCGCGCTGGCCCTGCGACTTGTTGCCGTGGATCGCCTGAGCTGCGATGCCATCCTGCACGAGTCGCTTGGCGACCTTGTCCGCGCCACGCTTCGTACGGGTGAAGACCAGTGCGCGCTCGACCTCGGGCTTCGAGAGCAGCTTGGTGAGCAAGCCGGGCTTGGCCGCGCGCGAGACGAGGTACACCGACTGCTCGACGAGCTCGGCGGTCGTCGCCGGAGGCGTGATCGTCACCTTCGCGGGATTCGCGAGGATTCCCTCGGCGAGCTTCGCGATCACCGGCGGCATGGTGGCCGAGAAGAGCAGCGTCTGACGCTGCTTCGGCACGGCCGAGAGGATGCGGCGCACATCGGGGATGAAGCCCATGTCGAGCATCTGGTCGGCTTCATCGAGAACGAGCACCTCGATGCGATCGAGGCGGATGTGCCCCTGGGCCTTGAGGTCGAGCAGGCGGCCCGGCGTGGCGACGAGCACTTCGACACCGCGCGAGAGCGCAGCAACTTGGCTGCCTTGGCCCACGCCGCCGAAGATCACGGCAACGGAGACCTGCATGCGCGCGCCGTAGGTTGTGAAGCTGTCGGCAACCTGCGCGGCAAGTTCGCGGGTCGGCACGACGACGAGGACGCGCGGCGTGCGCGGATCGGGGCGGCGGCGCGCCTTGGAGAGGTGTTGCAGGATGGGCAGCGCGAAGGCGGCGGTCTTGCCCGTACCGGTCTTGGCGCAGCCCAAGAGGTCACGGCCTTGCAGGAGCAGCGGGATGGACTGGAGTTGGATCGGGGTGGGCTCGACGTAGCCCTCTTCGGCGACGGCGCGGAGGAGAGGCTCGATCAGGCCGAGCGATTGGAACGTGGTCATGGAGTGCGGCTACGACGCGTCCGATGGGACGCGCCCTTTCGTTGGTGTGCGCGGGTGTTCCGCGCCTTCGGTTCGTTGTTTCTACGCGCCTCGAGCACCCGCCCCGTCGCGGCGGCGCACAGGCGCGGCCGGAAGGTCTGCAGCGGGCCCCGGCACGACGCGCGAACCGGGAGGGCTTCCTTTTTCGAGGGCCGCGGATCCATCCGTGGCCGTTCCCCGCGACTTGCAACTCCGCGGGTGGAAGCGAGGTGCCGAGCGGTGTCCGCCGCGTCGGCTCAACGCAAAGGTTGTAGGCCAACTTCTCTCGCAGCGCGAGCACTTGTGAAGAAAAAGCGGGCGACCGGCCTTGGCGGGGTCGCAGAGGCCTACCTTGCGCGTGGAACTTGCGTCAGCGCGCGCTCTCGTAGAAGCGCCATGACGTGCGTTGCTCGCGCGTGAGCGGCGTTCCAGCGAGTCGCGCGCGCACCAGCTCGATCGGCATGTTGCCGCCTTGCAGTACGGCGTCGTGGAAGTCGCGCGCGCTCATCTTGCCTGCGACGACTAGCTCGCGGTGGAGCTCACGCAGCTGCAGCGCGCCGACCATGTACGCGATCTGATAGAGCGGACCGTAGGAGCCGTTGAACGAGCGGCGCACCTCGCCCGCGGCGTTCTCGCGCTCGTGCCCGACGCGCTCGACCAAGAAGTCGATGCACTCCTGCGGCGACCACAGCCCGAGGTGGAACGAGAGCGAGAAGCGAATGCGAGCGCAGCGATGCGTGCGCCAGAAGAGCATCCCCATGCGGTTCTCGGGGCTCTTCTGAAAGCCGCGCTCCCACATCAGGAGCTCCCACCACAAGGCCCAGCCCTCGGTCCAAAACGGAGTCGCGAACACACGGCGATGCGTCGCGTAGCGACTCGTCATGAATTGCTGCAGATGGTGTCCGGGAATGAGCTCGTGGTGCACCGTCGCGCGGGAAAAATGGCGGTTGTTCCCGCGCAGGCTCATCTGCTTGCGCTCGTGATCCATGTCGTGCGTAGGAAACGACACGCTGATCACCTCACCGCCCGTGAAGAACGGGTTCACGAGCTGTCGCTCGGGCGTCATCATCTCCATGCGCCACGTCTCCTTCGCCAGAGACGGCACGGTCACCAGTCCCTGCTCTTCGACCCAGCGCGTCGCCTCCTCGGCGAGCTCGCGGATCAGCGCGGGCTGCTCGCCGGGCGCGACGTGGTCCTGCTTTGCGCGCTCGAGCGCCGCGCGCCAGTCGTCGCCGAGCCCCATGTCTTGCGCGGCGCGGACCAGCTCGCGCTCGCACCATGCGAGTTCCCGGTCAGCGATCTCGAGCAATTCCTCGGGCGAATAAGGGATCCAAGCGCCGCGCAGCTCCGCGAGCAGCGCCTCGCGACCGATCGGATCCCCCACGATCGTCTCGTCGTCGTCCGCAGGCACCTTGGCGATCTCATCGCGCAGCCAGCGCGCGTGCGCATCGAGGGCTTCGCGCAGCCGCTCCGCCGGCTTTGTCGCCCACCAGCGGAATTGCGGGTCGTAGCCGTCGCGCTCGCGCAGCCACTCGGAGAGCGCGCCGCGGAGTTCCTCGACCTCGCGTGCCGCGCGCAGCACGACCGAGCGCCTCTCCGCGCGCGCGACATCGCCGAGCTTCTCCTGCGCTTCACGCACTTCCAAGCGCAGACGGTCCAGCACATCGGCGAGCTGCGCCGGATCGCGCGGCTCGAGTCGTTGCCCCGGCTCCAAGACTGCGACGAGGGCCTTGAGGTAGGGCAACAGCGCAAGCGTCTGTGCGCGGCGCGTCGCGCGGATGTCGAGTTGCTCCCGTTCATTTTCGAGCTCCGTGCGGAGCAGCACGTAGTCGACGCGATCCTCCTGCGAGAGGCTCTCGAAGTCGATGTTGCGCAGCGATGCGAGCTCGCCTTCGAAGAACTCGCGCATGCGTGCGGCGCCTGCATCAGAAACCGAGAGCGGCCAGTAGCGCCGCAGGGCGTCCCGGTCCTCTTCGTAGCGGATCACGCGCGAAGGCATGCGCGCTGCGGGCGACTCCGACTGCGCGCGCGCGGACTGGGGCACGATGAAGAGCCAGATCGACACCACGAAGAAGGCAGCGCGGGGGTTCATGGCGGGAGGATACGGAGCCGCGCAGCTCGAGTCCGATGATGCAGGCGGGCTCGGCTCCCTCAGGGGGCCCCGCGCCCGCGCCATCGCGCCGTCGGTCGACTTGGGCCGATCTCCGCGCGGTTCCCACCCGAATTGAGGGTGGACCGCAGCCCCCGTTCCCCCGCACAATGCTCGCCATGGATCCCGTCTTTTATTCCGTTCTGCACGTCGCGGCCGCGTTCGTGCTCGTGGCCAGCACCTTCTCCGCTTTCGCCAACCCCGTCGCCGAGCGCCGCGGTCTGGTGCTCGCCATCAACGGCGTCGCGGCGTTGGTCGCCGTCGTCGCGGGCTTCGGGCTGCACGCGAAGCTCGGCGTCGAAGGCTTCCCCGGTTGGCTGATCGTCAAGCTCGTCGCGTGGCTCGTGCTCGCGGGCACGACCGGCATGGCCTTCCGCAAGCCGGGACTCGCGAGCGCCTTCGCGCTCGTGAGCGCGGTCGCAGCGATCGCCGCCGTG
>JBIKYW010000342.1:0-4227 GCA_044355055.1 Planctomycetota bacterium
TGATGATCCACAACGGCATCATCGTCAACGAAGCCAAGCTGTGGCAGCGCCACAGCGACTTGGAGCGAAAGTCCGAGGTCGACACCGAAGTTCTCGTGCGCATCCTGCGCAAGCACTTCGAAGCGTCGCAGGACGTCGCGTGGGCCACGCGCAAGACGTTCGCGGAGATCGAGGGCGCGGCGAGTGTCGCTTGTTTCCTCGACGACGTTTCGAACCTCTTGCTCGCGACGAACACCGGCTCACTTTTCTTCGCGGTGAACGAGCGCCGCTCGTTCCTCGCCTTCGCATCGGAGCGCTTCATCTTGCAGCGACTGTTGGAGTCGCACGGCGTGGAAGAGCACGTCGGCAAGTGCGAGATCGAGCAGCTTCACGCGGGCACGGGGATGCTCGTCGGGCTCCAAGATCTCGGCGTCGAGTCCTTCAACAGCCTCGGCAAGCCCGTGAGCGACGCGCCGCGCGCGACGAGCGCCGCGGTGCACTCGAAGATCGCGATTCACGACCACACGAAGACTGGCAAGGACCTGCGGCGCTGCAAGAAGTGCATCTTGCCGTCGACGTACCCCTTCATGGACTTCGATGCCGAAGGTGTCTGCCGCTACTGCCGCAACTGGCGCACGATCGCGGTCAAGGGCGAGCAGGCCCTGCTCGAAGCCGTCGCGCCCTATCGCTCGAAGGATGGCAGCCCCGACGTGATCGTCGCGTTCTCTGGCGGCCGCGACAGCGCCTACGGCCTGCACTACGTGAAGAAGAACCTCGGGATGAACCCGGTGGCGTTCACGTATGACTGGGGCCTCGTCACCGACCTCGCGCGACGCAACCAAGCGCGCCTGTGCGGCAAGCTCGGTGTCGAGCACATCCTGCGCTCCGCCGACATCCCGACCAAGCGCCGCTACGTGCGCAAGAACGTCGAGGCGTGGCTCAAGAAGCCCGAGCTCGGCATGGTCACGCTGTTCACTGCGGGCGACAAGCAGTTCTACAAGTACGCGCGCGACCTGCGCAAAGAGACGGGCATCAAGCTCGTCATCTTCTGCACGGGCAACATGATCGAGGACACGCCCTACAAGACGGGTCTGTGCGGCATCCGTGAGAAGGATCACGGCATGACGCTCACGGGTCTGCACCAGTGGGACGAGTACCGCTTGCTCTGGTACTACTTCAAGAACTACCTGAAGAACCCGGGCTACTGGAACGAGTCGCTGAAGGACACGCTCGACGCGTACTACCAGACCTTCGTGGTCAAGGACGACTTCCTGTACCTCTACCACTACTTGAAGTGGGACGAGCGCACGATCGTCGACACGATCCGCAACGAATACGACTGGGAAGTTGCGACCGACACGACCACGACGTGGCGCATCGGCGACGGCACCGCACCGTTCTACAACTACATCTACATGACGATGGCGGGCTTCTCGGAAGACGAGGTCATGCTGTCGAACATGATCCGCGAGGGCGTGCTCACGCGCGACGAGGCCTTCAAGAAGGCGGCCGAGTTCAACCGTCCGCGCTGGCCGAGCCTGCGCGAGTACGCGCAGATCGTCGGGTTCAACCTCGAAGAAGCGATCCAGAAGATCAACGCGGCGCCGAAGCTCTACTAGCGAGCGGGCGCGCTGCGCGCAGCCGGCGGAGCTCGCGGTGCGCGGCTCTGGACGTCCGCGGCGCGGGCTACTTGCGCGGCTCGATGGGGCTGCCGCCGAGAGGCTGCTTCGGGACGTTCTGGATGTCGAACGCGAAGCACTGCGTCAGGAACTGCACGCCGAGGATGATCGGCATGGCGGAGAGCATGACCTGACCGGCGGTGGCGTCGACCTTCGTCGCTTGCACTTCGAGCCACACGATCGAGCCGTAGATCACGCCCCACAGGAGCGAGGGTAGGCCGAGCAGGAAGTAGAGCGACAGCGCGGTGAAGTCGTAGACGAAGTGGCGCCAGAAGATGCGGCGCACAAAGCCCCAGAGGAGCTTGGGCGGGAAGCCGAAGAGCGTGCGCGTGATCGAGAGCGAGCTTTTCTCGTCGCCGTAGCGCGCGGGAATCGCGATGTCTTTCACGACCGCGCGCATGATGCCGAGCTGGATCAGGAAGCCTGACTCGAAGAAGTAGCGCTTGTGCAGCTTGTCGATGTCGACGCGCTGCAAGAGGTCGCCGCGCAGCGCGACGTAGCCGTTGGCCGGGTCGAACAAGTTCCAGTAGCCCGAGGCGAGCTTGACCAAGAACGTGAGGCCTGCGTTGCCGAAGATGCGGATCGCGGGCATCGACTTGAGTGCGGCGACGTGCTCGTAGCGATTGCCCTTGGTCACGTCGGCGACGCCTTCGAGCAGCGGCTCGATCAGACGCGGCAATTCCGCCGGATCCATCTGGTCGTCTCCGTCCATCTTGACGACGACGTCGAGTCCGAGCTCGAGTGCCTTGCGGAAGCCCGTCTGCATCGCACCGCCGACGCCTTGGTTCACTTCGTGACGCAGGAGCACGACGCGCGGGTCGGCGAGCTTCGCCACCTTGTCGTAGGTGTCGTCCGGGCTCGCGTCGACGACCACGATGATCGTGCGCACGAACGCGGGCAGTCCGCGGATCACCTGCTCGATGTGCCGCGAGACCCGGTAGGCGGGGATCACGACGCCGATCGAGTAGCGGGAGAGCTGGGCGGCATCCATGGCGTAGACGAGGGTAGCGGGACGGCCGGGGGCGCCGCCAATGGGCACGTTATCGGCGCGCGGGTCCGTAAACTTCGATCACGGGTCCGGTGCGGCGCGCGTTCAGAACCCGCAGGAGGAAGTGGGGCGCCGGAACGCTGGTCTCGTCTTGGTAGCCGAGCGGGTGGAGGGACTCGGTTCCGGGCCCGTCGGGACCGATGCGGACGAGGAGCTCCGCCTGCGCGGCCAGAGCCTCGCGGACGCGCGTTCCGGCGGGGTCGGTTCGATTCTGGGAAAAGACCTCGATCACGGTGAGCTCGCCGCTCTGCTCGAGGACGAAGGCCTCGGGGGACTCGCGCATTTGGAGGAGCTTCGCGGGCATCCACGTGAGCGTCCAGCGCTCCACCGCGTTCCACTCTGGGTGAAGGGCTTGGAAGCGGCTCCAAGGCCACTGGAAGCGCGCCTCGGGGGCGACCTTGGGACCCGGCCAAGGTCCGAGCTTCGCGAGGTCCCGCGCGAGCGGCAGGTCGAGGCCGGGCCACAGGGCGATGCGTTGCTCGGGCTGGGCGCTCGATGCGAGCCATTGTGCGGCGACGGTCGTGGTGTGCGGGGCCGCGCGGATCTCGCTCAGGCGCCACGAGCCCCACGCGGGAAGTGCGAGCGCCGCGGCGCACAGGCCGACTTGTCCGGACGTCTCGCCGAAGGCCGGAGCGCGACGCGCGAGCCCGCGGGAGAGCTCGCGCAACGCAAAGGCCGCTGCGATGGCGATGTAGGGAAGCAGCGGGAGCAAGAAGCGCTCGTAGGTGCGCTCGTAGAGCAGGATCAGCAGCGCGTAGGGGAGCACGAACGACAGCACGACTGCCATGTCGCGGCGACGCGTGAAGTTGTCGACTTTCTGCGTGCTCTCCGCTCGTCGGGCGAGGCGTGCGACGAGCAGGATGCCTGCGAGGGCGAGCAGTGCGAGCAGCACCGGCTCGTAGGAGAAGAGTGCGGCGAAGGTTGGCTCGACTCCGGCGCCCACAAACTGCTTCAAGAAGATCTCGTGACCGCCGAGGAACAGCGTCCACGTTCGTGCATCGAAGCCCAGATTGCGCGCGGCCTCGACGCTCTCTGCGGGCGGCGCGAAGAACAGGAACGGATAGAAGACCGGCAGGGAGAGCGCGATGAGCGCGAGCGCGAGGTAGAAGCGCGGCTCGCGCACCTTCGACTTGTAGGTGCGGCGGGCGAAGTGGCCGGTGAAGAGAGCTGCGAGCGTCAACACGCCGGTGTGCAGCGTCCCGAGTGCGATGGCACATGCCGCTCCCGCGAGCGCGTAGTTGGGCGTCGTGCCTTGGTGGCGCACGCGAATGGCAGTGACGACCGCTGCGAGAAACGTCGCGCAGGCGACGGCGTGCGGGCGCGATTGCTGAGAGAAGTTGTGGTGGAGAAGGCTCAGGGCGACGAAGGCCGCGGCAACGAGCGCCCAGCGACGCTCTAGAAACCAAGAGGCGAGCACGAACGTCAGCGGAATGGCGAGCACCGCGAGCAGCGCGACGGTGAGTCGCGCTTGGATGTGCGGCGCGGCGGCGGCTTGCAGCGCCATGTCGAGCGTGGCGTCAC
>JBIKYW010000343.1:0-4224 GCA_044355055.1 Planctomycetota bacterium
CTCCGGCTCGATGGATTGGCCGACGATGATCGCGAGCTTCTACAAGTCCCTGCGCGGAGCTGCGACCTTGGCGGGCAGCTTTGCAGACTTGCCGATCGATCTCGGCGCGCTGACGGCGGGCCTGCCGAACGAACCGGAGGTGTTCACGCGCTTTTTCGGCGTGACGCGCATGTGGGGGCGCCCGCTCGGGGATCGCTACCACGTGCATATGGAGTCTTCCTTCGGCCCCGAGACATGGATGGGACTCGTCGGATTCGGGGCCGCTGCCGTGCAGTCGATGTCGACCTCGAAACCAGCGTCTCCTCCGAAAGAGGCGCCAGCGGAATCGACACCGTCGCGGCGAGACCCCACCGCGATCACTCGCGAAGCGCTCGATCGCGTCGCGACACGACTGCTGGTTTTTCAGCTCGATCGCGGTGCCTACCCGGAAGCTTTGAAGGAGCTCGCTGAGCCTTCGCCCAACTATCCGGAGGGCTATCTCGATGGACAGCCGCTGCCGAGCGATGGGTGGGGGCGGGCTCTCTCCTACCAACGGGCGTCGGACGGCGAGTACAAGCTCTGGTCCGTCGGACCCGACGGAGTCGATGGGACCGCGGACGATGTCGCGCCTTGAACCCCGCCGTGTCGTGATGCACCGGGCCCTGCTGACCCTGCATCGCAAGTTCTGCGAGGTCGCGCCATGAATGCGCATCGCGCTTTCAAGCGCGCGCGGCGCCGTGTGGGTGGTGCGATGCTGCGTCTCTGCGGCCCGCAGGCGCTCACTTGGCTCTCGGGGACGTGGAACTACGACATCGCCGGGCTCGAGCATCTCGATCGCGAGCTTGAGCGCAAGGGCGCACTGATCGCGATGTGGCACGGTCGCATGGTCGTTCCGGTGCATCCGTTTCGGGATCGCGGCTGGCATGTCCTTGTGAGTCCGAGCGAAGACGGCGACCTCTCCGAAGGGATGCTGCACCGCTTTGGATTCAAAGTCGTTCGAGGCTCGTCCAGCCGCGGCGGTGCTCGCGCGCTGCGCGAGCTGCTCGGCGTTCTCGATGCCGGCGGTGTGGTTGCGATCACGCCCGACGGTCCGCGCGGCCCGATGCACCATGTCAACCTCGGCCTTGCGTGGATGGCTCGCGCCACGGGACGCGCCGTGCTTCCGTTCGGCTGTGTCGCCGATCGCGCGTGGCGTCTCTCGAGCTGGGATCGGTTCACGCTTCCCAAGCCGAAGGCGCGCATCGCACTGACCTATGGCCCTGCGGTCGTCGTTTCTCGCGAAGGCGGCGATGCCGAGTTGGAGCGCGCAGCAGGTGCGATACGCGAAGGACTGTTCGCCGCGGAGCGCGCGGGCTTCGCGCGGCTCGGCGTGGAGCCGGATTTTTGATCCGCACCGGCACAGCGGGCTGGTCCTACGCCGACTGGGAAGGCGTGGTGTATCCGCGCCACAAGGGCCCGTCGTTTCACCCGCTGCGCTATCTCTCGCACTACATCGAGTGCGTGGAGGTCAACAGCACGTTTTACGCGCATCCGGCCCGCGACGTCGTCGCGGGCTGGTCACGCGTGCTCGCGGGTCGGCCGAACTTCGTGATCACGGCGAAGCTGCACAAGGACTTCACTCACGCCGATTCGCTCGCCAAGGACGCGGAAGTCGCCGCGGGTTCCTTTCTCGCTGCGTTGGAGCCGATCCTCGCATCGCAGCGACTTCGCGCATTCCTCGCGCAGTTCCCGGTGACCTTTCAGTACGGAGCGAGCGAGCTGCGGCGGCTGTCGCGCCTGCAGGCCTTGTTCGGATCGCTTCCGCTCGTGTTGGAGCTGCGCCACGCAAGTTGGTTTCAGCCTCCGGCGCTCAACGCCATTCGCGGCCTCGGCTGCTCGCTCGCACACATCGACCTTCCCGTAGCGTGGAACCACCCGCCCACTTGGTTTCCGTCCGTTGGAGGCATGGGCTACTTGCGTCTCCATGGCAGGAACAAGGCGGCTTGGTTCGATCCGCGCGCCGGCCGAGATCAGAAATACGACTATCTCTACACCGATGCCGAGGTGGGGGAGATCGCCTTGCGCACGCAGAAGATCTCCAAGGAGCACGACGAGACGTTCGTCGTCACCAACAATCACTTCACGGGGAAGGCGCTCGTCAACGCGCTGCAGCTGATCGCGCGGCTTCGTGGACAGGCGACGCTCGCTCCTGCGGAGCTCGTGCATGCGTACCCCGAGCTTTCGCGTTGCACGCGCCACGGTGGTCAGCAGGAACTCTTCTGACTTCGACGGTGCCTTGCCCCGGACAGTCGCCGGCGCTCGAATGCAACCCATGGAGTCGGTGTGCCGCAAGCTCGCCGTGATGGCGATCACGAGCTTTGTGATGGTGCTGCTCGCGGAGCTCATCGCGCGCGCAGCGGAGCCTGGCAAGTTTCGTTGGTATGACCTTTCGCCCTACGAAAAAGTGACGAACTTGCCGCACGTCCATCGACGTCGCGCGCGCGTCCAGTGGGACGGCTCGTACTACGAGATCAATGCGCGCGGCTGGCGCGGTCCGGAGTTCGAGCCGAGCTACGCCCCCGAGGAGTTACGCATTGTCGCGATCGGCGACTCGTGCACATTTGGAAAGGCCGTCGAGGAGGCTGACACTTGGCCGCGTCAGCTCGAGCGCGAGCTTCAAAGCCGCGTTGGTGCCGCGCGACGCGTGCGCGTCGCGAACCTCGGCGTGAACGGTTACTCATCGCGCGACTATCTCGAAGTCCTGAAGACGCAGGCGATCGAGGTGAAGCCCCACGTGGTCGTGGTCGGGTATTGCCTCAATGATTTCCCCAACGCGCTCAAGCAGGTCGACGCCGCCGTCTTCCAAGGCAAAGAGAGCTTGCGGGCTCAGCTCTCGTGGGACGTGCGCGAGCAGCTCGGTCGCCTCGCCCTGTTCCGATGGTTGCGCGCGAGCTACTACGAGTTTCGCCGCAGCGACGACCTCGCCCAAGTCGAGCAGCTCGCATCGCGCGTCGCAGGTGATGCGATCCAAGCCACGGCCGTGATGGACGCGGAGCGACAGCGCGCGGAGGAAATGCGCGCGGTCTGCGCAGGCATTGGGGCCGAGCTCGTCACGATGCTCTTTCCGTACGAAAGTCAGGTGTACCTCGATGCGGCGGTCGCGGGCCCCGGCCCGAAGCTCCGGGCGACGATGGAGGCCATCGAGGTGCCGTTCCTCGATCTCGCCAGCGAGTTTCGGGAGTCCGTCCAAGCGAGCGGCGGGTCGCAGCGCCTGTTCGTGCGAGGAGACCGCTATCACCCCAATGCCGAGGGTTACGCGCTCGTGGCGAGAAGTTTGTCGGCGCAGATTGTCTCGCTCCTTGCGACGGACGAGCAGCGCTGATGCTCTCGCAAGCAGCGCTCGTCGCCAGCGTCGTCGCGCTGGGCTGGCTCGCGGCGCTCGCGCTGCACCGTGCGTGGCTCTTGGCGCGTTTTCGTCGCGTCACCTCGCGGACTTTCGCGGAGCCAGCTGAACTTCCCGCGGTGACCGTGCAGCTCCCGCTCTACAACGAACCGAGCGTCGCAGCGCGTGCCATCGAAGCGCTCGCGACTCTCGACTATCCGACGGACAAGCTGTGCATCCAAGTTCTCGATGACTCCAACGACGAAACGCGTGCCATCGTCGATCGTGAAGCAGCGCGCTGGCAGGCGAGCGGGCTCCAAGTCGAGGTGTTGCGACGCGAGCATCGCGCGGGATTCAAAGCCGGAGCGCTCGCAGGAGCATGGGCGCGGGTCCGCACCCCGCTCATCGCCATCTTCGACGCTGACTTCGTGCCCGCTCCGACGTTTCTGCGCTCGCTTGTCGGCGCTTTCGAGGAACCGCGTGTCGGAATGGTCCAGGCCCGTTGGGACCACCTAGAGCGCGATGCGAGCCTGTTTTCGCGGGCGCAGGCGACGTTGCTCGATGGTCACTTCGTGATCACGCACGCCGTTCGGCGTAGCGAGGGTCGCTTCACGCACTTCAACGGGACGGCGGGCATCTGGCGCACCGATGCGATCGGGTCGGCGGGCGGGTGGGAAGGGGATACGCTCACCGAAGATCTGGACCTCTCCTATCGGGCTCAGCTTGCGGGCTGGCGCTTCGAGTATGCGGCCCACGTCGCAGTTCCGGCGGAGCTGCCCGCGACGATTTCGGCGTTCAAGACGCAGCAGCGAAGGTGGTCTCGCGGCACGGTGCAGGCGGCGCGCAAGCTGATTCCCTCGATCTGGCGTGCGCGCGCTCCGTTC
>JBIKYW010000345.1:0-4217 GCA_044355055.1 Planctomycetota bacterium
GCCGCTCACCGTCAGCACGAAGCACCCGGAGATGCTCGGAGCACCCGACCAGCTGAGCGTCGCGCCGTCGCCCACGGAGTTCGGAGCGCCATAGCAGTACGCCAGCGGGCTCTCGAACTCGTTGTAGAGCACCGAGAGCGAGCTGTTGTCGTCGTTTGTCGCGACGAGCTCTGCGAAGCCCGACCCGTCGAGGTCGACCGCGATCAGGTGGTTGGACCCCAGACCTTCGACGTCCCACATGCCTTGGAAGCCGAAGGTGTTGTCCTCACGCTGACGCAGCGCGGTGACGTGCAGCGAGATCGGGCTCACGAACGCGAGGTCGAGTCGGCCATCGCGGTCGAGGTCTTCGCTCACCATGTGCGTCGGGTGCTCGCTGCCGACGTTGTAAAGCACCGGCGCGCTGAAGCCGCCGCTGGTACGGTAGAACACGGCCACCTTGTTGGTGGTCGCGCCGCTGTAACACGCCGCGATGTCGTCGAGATCGTCGCGGTTGAAGTCGCGCACCACGAGACCTTCGGGGTGCGAGTTCTGCGGGATCGTCAGTGTTGCCGCGAGGGCGAACGTGCCGTCCCCCTGATTGGCGAGCACCGTGATCGCGTGGCTGTCGTGGTCCGCCACGGCGATGTCCGCGAGTCGCAGCGAGCCCCGCTGGAAGCCGAAGTAGCCGACAGCGAGGCCCTTGGGAGCCGCGCCGATCGAGATCTCGGTCTGTGCGGAGAAGACGCCGTTGCCCTCGTTCATCACGACGGAAACGGAGTTGCCGAGCTCGTTCGAGATCACGAAGTCGAGGTCGCAGTCTCCATCGAGGTCGTTGCACTCCAGCTCGGTCGGGCCTGCGCCCACCGGAATGTGCGCGATCTCAACGAAGTTCGCATCGCCGAGGTTGTGCAGGATCCACAGGTCGCTCGTGTCACGGCCGAGGACGGCGATGTCGCTCTTGCCATCATTGTCGAGGTCCGCGGCGCAGATGCCCGCGAGCCAGCGTGCGCCGACCACTGGCGTGTACTCCGGAGTTTCGAGCTTCTGCCCGACGCTCTTGCGCAGCACGGCGATGCGCGGCGGCGTGCGCAACGATGCGACCAAGTCGATGTCCCCGTCGTTGTCGAGGTCCGCCGCTGAGACGTCCTGCGGATACGGGCCGGTGAAGAAGGCCTGATAGGGCTGGTACTGGAACTGCGCCAACGCCGAGGGCGTCGCTCCGAAGAGCAGGGCCCCAGCGAACGGCAGGGTGTGTGAGAAGAACTTCACGGCTCCACCTCCTTGTGGAGAGGGCCGCTGGCGATGGGCGCGGGTCCGGGCACGTCACGCGAGGTCGGGCGCTTCACGCCCACGCAGAACCATCGGCCGAGGACATTCAAGCCCGAAGCCACCGCCGTCTCGATGGCCCGAAGGGACCTTCGCGGCAGCATCTACTCCGTACGCACCACCTCCCGCGTGGTGGCGCTCAGCGCAGACGCATCGAGTGCGCGGCTTGTTCGAAGCGCGCACGTGCGGTGGCGAAGTGAGTCGGACCCGCGTGGGCGAGCACACACACGCTGCCTCGGTCGTGGGGGACGAGCAGCGCGTAGGCGAGCCAGTCGCCATCGAGGCGCTCGTCGCGGACGCGCGCGACGAGCTCCCAGCCGCGCACCTCTCCCAGCGCGAGCTCCGCCGAGCGTTCGTAGGACTCGATCCTCGCCGAGACCGTCCTCAACGCGCCGAGAAGTCGCTCCTTCGCGCTCGTTTCGAGATCTGCTCTGCCTAGCGGCTCGGTGCTCGCGCTCGCGATCAGAAAAGGCGTGCCTATCGGCATGGGCGACGGCGCTCCAGCCGCGACGTACACGCGCGTGTGTCCGTCGTCGGAGGCGAGGACGAGCCCTTCTGCGGCGCTCAGCTCGAAGTCCGGTGCTCTGCTCACCTCGCGCAGCCAACATGCGCCGAGCATGCATCGGCGCAGCGGCTCCTCCAGCTCCGCCGCACGCGAGGCCTCGCATTCGGCGACGAGCATCAACGCTTCATTCTCGTCTCCACCCAAGGCCATCCAGCCTCGCTTTTGTGCGTCCGATCTCTCGTAGCTGTAGAGCCGTCCGAGACCTCCGGCGACCGAGACGCGCTCCTCGCGCAAGAGCCTCATACCGCTCGCGCTCCAGTCTCGCGGAAGTGCGTCTTCGAGGCTCGTCGGCAGCTCGAACACTCCGAGCTTGGCTGTGCCATCGATGTGCGCGAGCCCCTGCACCTGCTCGGAAGTGGCAAAACCTTGCGGTAGCGCGAGCTCGACCCGCGTGCCTTCGATCACGACGTAGGGCGCGTCGACTCGCTCTTCCACGCGCGCATCGCGCGTCGACACGTTCGACTCCGGCGAGCATGCCGCCAACGCAACGATCCCAAAAACAAAGATGGCGCACCGCACGGCGCGCCACCTTAGCTTGCAGTCGAGCTCGCGGTCGACTCAGTCCATGTGCGCGACGACACGCTCGTCGCCCATCTGCAGCGCGACCTCGATGTTGCGTGCGCGGGCCGCGAAGCGCCGCTGGAACTTCTTGAAGAGCACCTGATAGACGCGCAGGACGCCCTTCGTCGACAGCCGGTAGAGGAAGTCGACCCACGTCCAGTAGCGCGGACCCTTGAGGCCCTGCGCGTGGGCGTAGATGCCCGCCTGCTCGGCGACGAGGTATTCGGCGTGCAGCATGAACAGCACGAGGTACGGGCGGTACATCCAGCGCGGCTTGATCAGGGTCGGCAGGTACTTGACCATCCACGGGTTGCGCACGGCGAGCGGGAACAGCTTGTGCAGATTTTCGATCTGCCGCTTTTGGTCGCTCTCGACCGGCAGCGAACGGCGGAAGTTCACCGGGAATTGGTCGAGGCTCGACACCGCGTAACCCATTTGCTGAGTCGTGTCCGTGATGTCGAACATCGGGTACGGCTGCATCAGGCTGACCATCGGATGGTCGACCCCGCACTCGACGTTGAGGCGCACGGTGTCGAGCTCGTCTTCGATCGTCGCGCCCGGCGCGCCGAGGATGTTGAGCGAGCCAAGTCGGATGCCGTGCTTGACGATCCACTGCGACGCGTTGATCAACTGCTGGCGCGTCGTGTTCTTGCGGAAGATCGCGTTGCGCACGTGGTCGTTGGCGGCCTCGATCGCGATGCGCGCGTACACGCAGCCTGCTTTGCGCAGGAGCTCGATGTGGCGCTCGGTCGTCAGGTTCGCCATCAAGATCACGTCGAACGGCAGACCCACTTCCTTCGGGTAGCGCTCGCAGAACTCTTCGAGCCACGAGTTCTTCAGGTTGAAGATGTCGTCGACGAAGTGCACGAACTTCAGGTTGTACTTCGCGCGCACCGCGTTGATCTCGGCGATGATGTGGTCGACCGAGCGCTTGCGCGTGTATTCCTTGTTGTTCGAGTTGTAGACCTTCTTCTTCCACGCGTGGTGGAAGCAGAACGAGCAGTTCATCGGGCAGCCGCGCTGGGTGACGAACACCTTGCGGTCGCTGTCGCGATAGATCGGCGCCGCCTCGTAGATCACGTCGCGGTCGGGGTGGCCGAGCTCGTCGAGGTTCTGCACCAACGGGCGCACGGGATTGCGCGCGATCTCGCCGGTCTTGCGGTCCTTGACCCACAGGTTCTGGACGTCGGAGTAGTCGCGCCCCTCGGCCATGCGGTCGAGCAGCTCGGCGATGGCCTGCTCACCCTCGCCGCGGCAGATGATGTCGATGCCCGGCGTCTCGATGTACTCCGGCGTGAACGTCGTGTGCGGGCCGCCGAAGACGGACACCACGTGGGGGAGCTCGGCCTTGACCCGCTGGTTGATCTCCGCGAGGTACATGTGCATCCCGGTCGTGACCGAGTAGCACACCACGTCCGGGTTGTACTCCTTGACCTTCGCGACCCAGTCCTTGTCCGGAACGAAGAGCGCCTTGGTCTCGTGCCCCGCGTCCTTGATGGCGCGGCTCAGCCACATGATCCCGAGCATCTCCTGCGGGAGGTACTCATCGAGGAACAGGACCTTCATCCTGCGCTTGCCGACTGCTTGGACCACGGTGCTCGCCTTCGCTGCTTCGTCTTCTGGGGTGCCGGTCGGGACGCCGGAGCAGCCCCTCGCCGCCCCGCACCCGCCTCTATCGGTCCCAAGTCTAACCCACCCTTACGCAACCCCCGCGCCAGCCTCTCTCGCCCCCGAAAAACCCCCTTCCTGACCCCGCCAAGGGGGTACGCCGTCGCTTCGGGCCTGC
>JBIKYW010000344.1:0-4217 GCA_044355055.1 Planctomycetota bacterium
TTCCCGAAATCCGCAGGGGCGTTTCAGCTCCGAAAAGGAGCGCCATCGACCTTCCGCCGCCGAGGAATCGAACGTGAATCGAGCCGAAGAGATGACCGCCAAGCTTCGCATGGCCCCCGCGCTGCCGCCGACCGCCGCCGGTCACGACGCGCTGTATCGAGCGCTGCTCTCGGCGGTGCTCGACCCGACCATCGCCATTGACCTGCAAGGCACGATCGTCACCGCGAGCGCCTCGGTCGAGAAGGTCTTCGGGTACGCGCCGTCGGAGCTGATGGGGCGCAACATCAAGCTGCTCTTGCCCGAGCCGCACCACTCGCAGCACGACGGCTATCTCGCGAAGTACGCCCGCACCGGCGAGACGAACATCCTCGGCCGCACCCGCGAGTTCGAGGTCCTCCACAAGGACGGCCACCACATCGTGTGCGAGCTCTCGGTCGCGCGCGCGGACATCCCCGGCGGCGAACCGCTCTTCATCGGCTCATTCCGCGATGTGACCCAGCGCCGCGCAGCCGAGATCGCGCTCGGCGAGAGCGAGCGCCGCTTCCGAGCCATCTTCGACCGCTCGTACCAGTTCATGGGCCTCTTGCGCACCGATGGCACGGTGCTCGAGGTCAACCAAGCCGCGCTCGACGCGATCGGCGCGACGCGGGCGCAGACGATCGGACTCAAGTTCTGGGAGACCTCGTGGTGGATCAGCCAGCCCGCCGAGTGCGAGCGCCTGAAGCAGGCGATCGCCGACGCCGCCGCCGGCAACTTCGTGCGCTACGAGACCACGCACTGCGGACCGGACGGTCAATCGATCTCCGTCGACTTCTCGCTCAATCCCGTGCGCGACGCGGAAGGTCGCGTCGCCTTGTTGATCCCCGAAGGGCGCAACATCAGTGAGCTCAAGCGCGCCCAGCGCGCCGAGACCGCGATGCTGCGCGCGCTCGCGACCATCGGCGAAAACGCTGCAATGCTCGCGCACGAGATCAAGAACCCGATCACCGCCGTCAACGTCGCGCTGCGCGCGGTGGCGAAGCAGCTCGGCGAGGATGATCGCTCAGTCCTCGAGGATCTCGTGACACGCATGAAGCGGCTCGAAGCGCTGATGCGGCGCACGCTGTCCTTCACCAAGCCGCTCGACCTGCGGATCTCGAACTTCGAAGCGCGCGAGCTCGTCGATGCTGCGGTGAAGTCGCAGCGTCCCGACGTCGTGAAGCGCGGGGCCGAGCTCAAGGTCGACGTCGAGGACGGACTGCAGCTTCGCGCGGACCGCCAGCTGCTCGACGAAGTGCTCACGAACCTGATCCGCAACTCGCTCGAAGCCTGCAGTGCGCGACCTGCGCTCGCCGTCACGGCCCGCCGCGCGGGCGACGGCACGCTGTTCGTCGTCGAAGACAACGGACCGGGCATTCCCGAGTCCTTGCGTCCGAACCTCTTCAAACCCTTTTCGACCACCAAGACGAAGGGCACGGGGCTCGGCCTCGCCTTCTGTCGCAAGGTGGTCGAGGAACACGGGGGCACCATCGAAGCCAAGGCGAGTCCGCTCGGCGGCGCACGCTTCGAGGTCCGCATCCCGGCCCAACCATGAAGACACCCATGCTCGAATCGCCCAATACTCAGAAGGTCGCCACCAAGGTCAAGGTCTTCCTCGTCGACGACCAAAACATCCTGCGCGCTGCGTTCAAGAGCTTGCTCTCGGCGCACGAGCGCATCCAAGTGGTCGGCGACAGCGGCGACGCGCGCACGGCGATCGACCGCATCGCGCTGCTCTTGCCGGACGTGGTTCTGCTCGACATCTCGATGCCCGGCCTCTCGGGGCTCGACGCGATCCGCCCGATCCGCGAGGCGCATCCGCGCGTGCGGATCTTGATGCTCACGCACCATGAGGGGGAGAGCTTCGTCGACCAAGCGATGCGCGCGGGCGCCGATGGCTACATCTCGAAGGACTCCGACCCGAGCGAGCTCGTGCTCGGCATCGAGACGGTCAGCGAAGGTCGTCCGTACCTCTCCCCGAAGGTGGCCGGTGGCCTCGTCGCGCGCATGCGCCGCGGCGAGCCGATCGAGCCGGGCGGCGCGAGCCGTCTCTCGACGCTCACGAGCCGCGAGCGCGAGGTGTTCCAGCTGCTCGCGCTCGGCAAGAGCAACAAGGACGTCGCGCGCGAGCTCGACATCAGCCTCGGCACGGCGAAGAAGCACCGCGAGAACCTCCAGCGCAAGCTCGACTGCCACTCGACGGCCGAGCTCGCGCGCCTCGCGATCCGAGAAGGCCTGATGCAGACCTGAGCGTCGGGGCCCTAAGCGCTTCCACCACCCGCGGGGGTGCGTGCTGCCAAGGGGCAGCGCGCGCCCCCGCGGTGCTACGCCGTGAGTCCCGCGTTCCTACTGAGGACGGGGGATCGAAGCTCCCTCGCGCGAGGGCGAGGAGCCGCCGTGGGCCTGCTCACGGCCCGTTTCGAGTCTCACCCCATTCACGAGGACAGGACCATGAAGCCGATGTTGTGGAAGGCGCGCAGCCCGCTTTCGATCTGGAGCGAAAACGGAGACGACTGGCTGGAGGACTTCTGGAAGGCCACGCCGACGCAGCTGCCGGAGGTGTTCCGGCGCACCGGTTTCCCGGCGGTGAACCTCTCCGATGACGGCAACGAGTTCGTCGCCACCTTCGACGTGCCGGGGCTGGAGGAGAAGGACCTCGAAGTGCAGGTCGTTGGCTCCCAGCTCGTGCTCAAGGGCGAGCGCAAGTGGGAGAACGAGAAGAAGGAGAAGGAGTGCTTCCGCTCCGAGTCGCAGTACGGCTCGTTCCAGCGCGCGATCCTGCTCCCCGAGGGCCTGAACCTCGAGACCAAGGCGATGGTCGCGAAGCTGGAGAAGGGCGTGCTCGAAGTGCGCATTCCGAAGCTGACGCCGAAGCCGGCGGCGCGCATCAAGATCGAGGCCAAGCGCTGACGTGATGCCGCGCCTGTGGGGCGGTCGCGATGCACGCACAGCGTGCCGTGCCGCTCCACCGCGAGGATGCGCCCCGAAAAGGGATGGGGGAGCGCGGTGGGAGCTTGACGCACCCGAGCAGCGTTTGGACTCTTGGAGGGCATCGTGCAGAGCGATGCCCTCCTCGTCGTATTTGGACGCATGCATCTCGCGGTGCTGCACTTCCCCGTGGCGTTGCTGAGCGTCGCAGCCGCGCTCGAGCTGCTGCAGCTGCGGGCCTCGAGCGAGGTGCGCGCCGCGGTCATCCGCGTTCTCGTTCGGATCGGCGCTGCGAGCGCGGTGCTCGCCGCCGTGACGGGCTGGGTGCACGCGAGCGAGGAGCCGCTCGGTCGCACCGCTGCGACTCTGCTCGACCGTCACCGCTGGCTCGGGATGGCGTGTGCGCTGCTCGCGGTTGCAGCCGTCGTGATGCGCAGCCGAGCGCGCACATTCGCGCTGGGCGCCTCGGCGTTCCTCGCGCTTCTCGCCGGACACTTCGGCGGCGAGCTCGTGCACGGCGAGAGCTACTTGAGCGAGCCGTTCCGCGCCGCACCGACGTCCGATACACCGCGAGAATCCACGACGATCGCAGTCACCTCACCGGCGACGGCGCCCGTCTTCGCCGACGTTCACGCGGTCTTCCAAGCGCGCTGCATCGAGTGCCACGGGCCGCTCAAGCAGAAGGGCGAGCTGCGCCTCGACGCGCTCGATCCGCGCTGGTTCGAGCCGGGTGAGTTCGGCACGCTCGTCGTGCGCGGCGATCCCGAGGCGAGCGAGCTCGTGCGACGCATGCGTCTCCCGCTCGACGACGACGACCACATGCCGCCGAAAAAGAAGCCCCAGCACGGCCCCGACGAGCTCGCGCTCGTCGAGAGCTGGATCCGCGCGGGCGCGCGCTAGAAAAAGGGCTCCGGCGCCCGCTGGGACCTCGCAGCCCCCAGACGAGCGCCGGAGCAGCGCCCGCGCCGAAGCACGGGCGCCCGTCGGGCGAGTGCTAAGGCAGGAAGATGGCCCGCACGCCGTTGGTGGTGTTGCTGGTGAAGCCGCCCGTGGGGAGCGTGTCGCGATACCAGAACTGGAAGTTCCAGGCCGAACCCGCGGTGATCGCGGCAGGGCCGGAGCCGACCGGCGGGACGCTGAAGTCGAGCATCAACTTGGCGCTGCCATCGTCGTAGGTCGTGATCGGCGGACCCATGCGCACGATCGGAGGGGCGACGCACAGATAGCCCGAGTGGAACGGCCGCAGGCCCGAGACGTCGCTGTACAGGAAG
>JBIKYW010000346.1:0-4216 GCA_044355055.1 Planctomycetota bacterium
GTTCCGCGAAAGACCGCGTATCTTCGGCATCGACGGTGAACGCCTCGAGATAGGCGCGCACGAGCGCTTCGTCTTCGCGCACGCTCGGGAGCCCCGTCGCGAAGCTCGCGCCGAACACAACTTGCTCGCGCACGCGCAGCGCATCTTCGAGCCTTCGGGGCTGCACGGTCGGACTCGGCCGCGGCAGGCGCAGATAGCGTTCGAAGCGCGCGCGATCCGGTGTGCCCGACGCAAGGTCCAGAGCGAGGCGGTGATAGAGCACGTGCGCCTTGAGCGAGTTGAACGCGCCCGAGAGGCGTCCGACGAACGACTCCAGTCGCTCCAGATGGGCGCGCTGCACGTCGCGGTCTCGCTCGGCGTCCTCCATGCCTCCCGGCGCGAGCCGCGCGAGCCACGCTGCGACGAAACGCTCGTCGCCGAGCAACTTGGGTTCTCGCTTCGCACAGTCTTCGAGCTGCGCCAGCGTGAGCTCGCCGTGCAGCGCAATCGAGCCGAATCCGCCGCTCGTGCGCAGCGCGAGGTGCCGCACGACGAGCTCGCTCGCGCGCGAGAAATCCGCATGGCGCAGCCGCGGCATCACGCTCGCGAGCAGCTCGTCACTGAGTTCGTCCTGCGCGAGCGCATCGAGCGCGGCCCACTTGAGCCCCTCCGCCGAGCCCGGATGGCGCTCCAGCGCGCGCCGCCGCCACGCCGCCGCGCTCACCGCCTGCGGATCGAGCGCCGTCGGGACGTCCGCCTTGACCCCGGGCAGCTCAGGCTGAGCGTCGAAGCGCGCGCCCGTGATCTCGGTCAGCCACTGCCACGTCGCGGCCGGATCCTGCTTGTACGCGAGCAGCATCTGCCGCGCCTTCGCGCGCTGCCACCGCTCGCCCTGCCCGTGCCGCTCCGCCCACGTGCGCAGGAGCTCGGCCGCAGCCGCGAAGTCTCCCGCCTGCTGGCGCTCCAAGGCCGAGTAGTAGTACGCATCCTCGCTCCCCGGGATCAGCTGCGCGAGCAACGCCCTGCGATCCGCCGCGAGCGCGAACTGCTCCTCGAAGTCCGCCTGCCGCGTCGCCTGCCCGAGCGCCGCCGCCGCCATCGAGGCCCACACCACCCACGCCGCTCCCAAAGCTCGGATCTGCATCGCCAACGTGCTCCTTCGCCGCGGACTCTACTGAACGCGCCTACCTAGGTCCCGAGCAACGCCGCGGCCACGCCGCCGGTTGGCACTTTCCGTCCGAAATCCGTCGTAGGCCGAGCCGCAGGCCCCGCGCTACGCACGCCGCGCCGCCGACGCATCCTCGGCGAGGGCCAGCGCGCCGCAGACGCCGGCGTTGTCGCCGAGTTCCGGCGGAACGAGGAAGCCTGCGATGCGCCCGGCGTCGAGCTCCGGCGCTTGGATGTATCCCGCGAGCGCAGCGCGATAGTGACGCCGCATGGCCTCGAAGAACGCGGATTCGCCCAACCGACCGCCCTTGCGCACGCTCCCTCCGAGGAGGATGCGCCGCGGCGAGAGCACGCAGGTCAGAGTCACGAACGCGTGCGCCATGTAGCGCGCCGTCAGGTCCCACGCCGGATCGTCCGGCGCAAGCTCCTCCGCAGCGCGCCCCGTGCGCCGCTCGATCGCCGGTCCCGAGCACAGCCCCTCCCAGCAGCGCCCGTGATACGGACACACGCCCTCGAAGGTGTCTCCGTCGAGCATGGGCATCGGAATGTGCCCCATCTCGGGATGCAGCAGCCCGTGCAAGAGCCGCCCGCGCGCCACCGCGCCGCCGCCGATCCCGGTCCCCGCGGTCACGTACACGAAGTCCTCCAGCCCGCGCGCCGCGCCGTAGCGTCCTTCGCCGAGCGCTGCGCCGTTCACATCCGTGTCGAACCCGATCGGCCGCCCCTCGAACGCGCGCCGCAGCGGCCCGAGCACATCCGTGTGCGCCCATCCGCGCTTGGGTGTCGTCGTGATGAATCCGTACTGGGGCGAACGCTCGTGAAGCTCGATCGGCCCAAACGAAGCCACACCCAAGGCCGCGAGCCGCCCCCACTGCTGCTCCCGCTCGCGCAGCCACTCCACCACCTGCGCGAGCACCACCTCCGGCCGATCGCCCGTCGCAAACTGCGTCCTCTCGACCACCGACCCCGCACGCCCCACCGCGCACACGAACTTCGTGCCGCCCGCCTCGATCGCCCCCAACATCCCACCCACCTGCGCCGCTCTCCTCCGCCGCAGCCTACAGAACTCGAGACCTGCAACGCACCAGCGAAGACGGTCCGAGGGACGTCGCGTCGGGCGTAGGTACTCGCAATGGAATTTTCAGGTTCACAATCGAAACCGCTACTGCGCCGCCGTCGTGAAGCTCCAGCGGAAGCGTAGGGGGCGCGGGCCTTCGGGGGTCGACTCGGTGGCGAGAAGCAGGGCGGTGTAGCGGGTCTTGGGCTGGAGCGGGGCGGCGGGCCACAGGAAGGCCGCGCCGCGGTTGTCGGGTGCGGCCTTGGGGCAGACGGGGCGCGCGGGCGTGAAGACATCCGCGGGCACGGTGCGTCCCTTGGGATCGAAGAGCTCGAGCGAGACATCGGTCCACTTCGCGCCGTCGAAGTGCGCACCCACGGGCGTGCCGCGCTGCTTCTTGAAGAGGTCGGGATTCTCGCCGGAAACGGGGTATTCGCTCGTCGCGGTCGTGACCACCTCCGTCTGACCGACCGCCGGCTGCACGCGCGGTGCGCCGAGCTGGGCGCTCGCGCGACCCGAGATCCACAGCCACGTGTAGCCTGCGTAGCCGCTGTGAGCCTCGGGGCGGCGGTTGCGCACCGAGGCGGCGGCGAAGCCCGCCTCGGGATCGCAGATACTCGAGATGCGATTGTAGTTCGACACGAAGCCACTGCGGACCGATTCGATCGGCTCGAGCGTGCCCGCGATCGTGGAGGCGCCGCGTGCGGCCTGATCGCCCTCGATCGTGTAGCCCGGCTTCGACGGATCCTCCTTCAACAGGTCGCCGTCGTTGCCGGGCTCGTTCACGTATTTGGCGTGCTGCATGAGCGCGCGAGTCCGCTCGACGTTGAGGCGCATCGGCGCGCAGCCCGCTTGCATGCGCCATCGATTGAGCTCGGTGAGTGCGAGCACGACGGGCACGGGAACGTCGTCGGGCAGCGCCACGCGCTCGGCGACGAGGCGCGGCGCCTTCTCATCCTTCGCTGCGGTGATCGCGAACAAGCTCTCGCCCACCTGCGCAAGCGGATCCGCGCCCGCGAGATAAAACGAGCCCGCGCCGACCCGCAGCCAGTCGTGCGGTCCGAGCTGCGCGCCGTCGAGGTCCGCGTCGTAGGCGTAGAGAATCGAGCCTTGGAACGCGCTCTGACCTAGCGCGCCCGACGCGACGAACCAGCCGTCGGTCTCGTCGCGCCAGAAGAGGAACGGCGTGCGGTTGCCTTCGATCTGGAGCTCGATCACGGTGGGCATTCCCGAGCCCACCGAGCGCCACACCTGCCCGAGCCCCGCCTCGTCCACCTCCAGCTTGTCCGCCCCCTTGAAGCGCCAACGCCCCGCGAGCAGCACCGCCAGCCGATCGTGGATCCGATTGCGCGTCGGCGCCCCACCCTCCGCCGTCAGACCCCACCGACACGAGAGCGGCACGCGCTCGACCTCGACCTCCTTCGCGCCCTTCAGCACGACCGAGACCTCGACGCTCTTGCCGCCCTTGCCCGCCTGCGCCCCCGCTGCCCCGCTCCACGAAGCACCGAGCACCGCCGCCATCCCGAGCCCCACGAGCAGGCCCAAGGCGACAGCCCCCGCCCTCCTCCGCCGCACCTCTCCCTTCCCGCTCAATTGCACAGCGTGAACCGCAGGCCGTTGGAGAGGTTGGAGCCGTTGGGGGCGGACTCGTCGCGGAACCAGGCTTGGGCGTAGAACTGTTGGCCGACGTGGAAGGGGCTCCCGAGGGCGGCGGGGTTCGTGGCCATGAAGGTGTTGAAGTCAATCTGGAAGGAGCCGGTGCAGGTGCCGAGCGCGCCGCCGGAGTTGGTCGTGCCCGTGAGTCGGCGCGGGAGGGCGACGCACATCGAGCTCGTGCTGCCGTTGCCCATGGGAAGGGCGGTGGGGCTGAGGCCGTAGAAGATCACGCCCGAGCGGCCACCCTCGACGGAGCTGCAGGCGAGCGTGAAGCCGCCCGCGAGATTCGAGGAAGGCGAGCCCGAGGCGGACATGGTCGCGGTGCAGCCGTTGCTCGTGATGCCGGAGGTGCAGTAG
>JBIKYW010000347.1:0-4200 GCA_044355055.1 Planctomycetota bacterium
AGCACATGATGTACCAGTACTACGACCCCGAGCATCCGCTGTACGACGCCGAGAAGGCCGCGACCAAGGTGCGCTTCTACGGCGAGGAGATCACGCTCGCGCAGGCGATCCCCGCGGTGTTCCGCAAGATCGATGCGATCGTCGGCAAGGTGCTCGCGCAGTACGTCCGGCCCGACGACACGTTGATCCTGTGCGCCGACCACGGCTTCCAGTCGTTCCGCCACCAAGTGCACCTGAACAACTGGCTCGCGCAGGAGGGTTACCTCGTGGCGCGCCCCGACGCGAAGAGCTTCACGATGCTCGGGAGCTACGTCGACTGGTCGAAGACGCGCGCCTACGCGCTGGGCCTCGGCTCGATCTTCATCAACACGAAGGGTGCGCGCACGACGCTCGGCGGCAAGGAGCTCGTCTCCGAGGTCGGCAGCGTCGAGCCTGCGGAGCGCGAGGCGCTCGCCCGCGAGATCATCGCCAAGCTCAAGGCGGCGCGCGACCCGCGCACGGGCGAGCTCCTGTGCTCCGAGGCGACCTTCGTGAGCGACGTGCACAGCGGAGCCCATCAGCAACTCGAAGCGGACATTTCCGTGGGCTTTGCGGCGAATTACCGCGTCTCGTGGGCCACCTCGAGCGGCTCGCTCTCGATGAAGGCCGGCGCGCCGGGGCCGTTCGTCGTCCCCAACGACAAGGACTGGTCGGGCGATCACGTCTCCGTCGACACGGACCTCGTGCGCGGCATCTTCTTCTGCAATCGGCGCTGCGACGTGCCGGCGCAGGGCATGGATCTCCTGCACATGGCGCCGACGGTGCTCGGGCTGCTCGGCGTGCCGATTCCTCCGGAGCTCGACTTGGCGCCGGTCGCGGTGACGCGATGAGCTTCGGACGCATCTTGCCCGCGGAGGTCGCGGCCCGCCTGCGCGCGGGAGACAAGCTCGTGCTGCTCGATGTGCGCGAGCCGGACGAGCTCGCGATCTGTTCGCTTCCGAGCGCGACCGCCATCCCGATGGGGCAGATCGCCCAGCGGCGGGGGGAGCTCGACCCCGAAGCGGAGATCGTCTGCATCTGCCACCATGGCGTGCGCAGCGCCCGTGTCGCGGGCTACCTCGCCTCGCAGGGCTTTGCGCGCGTCCTCAACATGGTCGGCGGAATCGACCGCTGGGCCGAGGACGTCGACCGCGGCATGCGTCGCTACTGAGCCTTCGGGGGGGGCGGAGCGGTTTCGAACGAGGGCGCCGTGCGCTTGCGCGCACAGGGCGCCTGCCGAGCCGACTTGTTTCAATCTTCTCCGAAGAGCCCTCCGCGGTTTTGGGGCTCTCGATATTGATCCCCGAGGTGACTTTGCTTTCGCGTCTCGACGTGGACAGGGTCTTGGCACGCCGCGTGCCGAGGCCATGGCTGCGCGGCAAGGAGCGTTTGACTCGATCCTCGGGACCCTCCCGAGATCCGGGAAAAACTTGCTTCGCTTCCCGGCGCGAAGTGGCTCCACCCCTTGCGCCCTCGGGGCGGGCGAGAACGCTCGCCTCGACACGAACTGAACAATCCACCCCCCTTTGACGGCCGCTCGCGCGGTTCTAGGAGGGGGGGCAAGAGTTGGTGGTGTGGGACCCGCCAATTCGCGCGCCTGCGGCGGGGGCTGCGGGCGCGCACCTTTTCGGGGCCTCTCCTTCGGGCGAGGCCCCGTTCCTTTGGCCGAATCGCCCCACTTCTATCGCCGAAAGGCGCCCGTTGCTGACGCCGAACGGCGCCTCTTCCTTTCGCCGATCGGGTGGGGGGCTCGCGCCGAGTCCGCGGCCCGCTGCGCGCGGTTCTGGAAGGCCCGTGCGGCGTTGCTAGACTCTCGGCCCTCACTCACGAGACGCACGCAGGCGTCGGGCTAGTTCGCCCCCTGCGCAGCGTTCGAGCCACCCCCGTCGGCCCTGCACCGAGCATGACTCACCCCGCCTTGATCGAACGTATCACCCGCTCGCTCGCCTTCATGCTCCGTCACCAGCCGGAGAAGTTCGACCTCGTCCTCGACAAGGAAGGTTTCGGCGAGCTCGACGACGTGGTTCGAGCCCTCGGCGAGCGCCTTGGCGAGCAGGTCGAGTCGGCGGACGTGGTCGCGGCCATCGAGGGCGGCGATCGTCCGCGCTACGAGCTGCGCGGCACGAAGATTCGCGCGCTCTACGGACACTCGATTCCCGTCGAGCCCGGCGAGCCGAGCCAGCCGCCCGAGTTCCTCTACGTCGGCATCGACGCCCGCGACCTGCAGCGCGCGCAGCAGTTCGGGCTGCGCGGCGGTCGTCGTCGCTTCCTGCACCTCGCGCTCTCCGCGGAAGACGCGCGCGAGGCGGGCCGACGCGCCGCACGCGAGTACGCGATCCTGCAGGTCTTCGCGATGGACGCGTGGGAAGAGGGCGTGAACTTCTACGATCGCAAGACGCTCTACCTCTGCGAGCAGATCCCGACGCAGTATCTCGACGTGCTCGAGCGCGGCGCCGATGGCTACGAGCCGCGCTTCGAGGAACATGCGGGCGACCGGGGCAACGGACCGTCTCGCCGACGCGAGGAGCGCTCGGGGCGCGGCGATCGCCAAGACCGAGGAGGTCGCGACGGCGGCCGCCGCGAGCGCCCGCGCGAAGAGCGCGCTTCCAGCGACGACCGTCCGCCGCAGGAGTCCCGTCACGAAGGGCGCGGCGAAGCGCGCCACGACGACCGCGGCCCGCGCAGCGAGCGTGCCCCCGAGGATCGACGTCCGCGCTTCGACGATCGTGGCCCGCGCGAAGAGCGCCATCACGACGATCGTGGCCCGCGCGAAGAGCGCCATCACGACGATCGTGGCCCGCGCGAAGAGCGCCATCACGACGATCGTGGCCCGCGCGAAGAGCGCCACCGCGACGAGCGCCCGGCGCACTGGGAAGACCGCGGAGGACGGCCTGAGCGTCGCGAGGAGCGGCCTGAGCGTCGCGACGACCGACGTGGTCCGCCCCCGCGCCGCGAAGAGCCGCGCCGCGAGGCTCACCGTCCGACTCCGGCTCCGGCGAACACCGCAGCCGCGGAAGAGGCCGGTGGCTTCGGGCTCGGCATCTTCGAGGAAGAGCGCAAGAGTGCGCCGCCCCCGCCGCCCGCTCCGCGCCCCGCTCCGGCGGCGCCCGTCGTTCGTCCCAAGCCGGTGGAAGACGACTTCGGCAGCTTCGGCGCGGGCATTTGACCCCGTTGCACGACGGAGACCATGCGACGCGCGGGGAGGGATCCTCGCGCGTCGCTTCACTTGGGGGAGCGAATCCAAGGGAGAGCGCTCCTACACTCGCGCCCGATGTCGGAGTGGATGCCTCAGCACCTCGCGGGTGAGTTCGTCGTCGAGCGCTCGACCGCAGGCGAGTGCGCGGTGCGGAAGAGTGCGCGCAGTGCGCTCGCTGCCGCCGGATTCGGACTCGCCGCCGATGGCGCGGGTCGCAGCGCCTCGCTGGTCGGACGCAAGCCCGTCGCGGTGCTCGGCTCGGGAGACGACGAATGCGTGCTGCGGCGCTTCACGCACGGCGGACTGCTGCGCTGGCTCACGGGTTCCCGCTTCGCCGACCCACGGCGACCCTTCGTCGAGCTGGAGTTGTCCCAGCGGCTTGCGAACAGCGGGGTGCTCACTCCCGAAGTGGTTGCGGCGCGGGCTCGACGGGCGCCTCTATGGGGCTGGGAGCTCGCGCTCGTCACACGGCGTGTGCGCGGTGCAAAGGACGGCGGGGAGGTGCTCGAAGCTCACGCCCGGGGGCAACTCGGGGGCGTAGACCTGCGCGAGGCGCTCGCAGCGGCTGGACGGCTAGTCGCGCGACTGCATGCGCTCGGATTCCTGCACGCGGACCTGCATCCCAAGAACATCTTGCTGCGCGCCGTGGACGGAGCGTGCGAGGCCTGGCTCCTGGATCTCGACCGCTCGCGATTCGAAAGCGAACTCTCCGACAGCGACCGCGATGCGAACCTTGCGCGCCTCGTGCGCTACGTCGAGCGAAGAAAGGCGCGCGGGCAGATGGCGCTCTCGCGGACCGACATCGCGCGTTTCCTCTGTGCCTACGAACCCGACAGGGCCCGCCGCCGAGCACGCTTCCACGGTGCGGCAGCGCAGTACGGTCGCACGCTCCGGTGGCACCGCTTGGGCTGGCTCTTTCAGCGCGAGTGAGGCGCGAGGAGACCTACGCCTCGGGACTCGCGTCGGCCTCGACCTCGATGCGCGGA
>JBIKYW010000348.1:0-4178 GCA_044355055.1 Planctomycetota bacterium
CGGTGCCCGCGGTCATCACGACCATGTCGAGCTTGCCGTCGGTCTGATCCAAGATCTCTTCGGCCGTGCCGTGGTAGTGGGCGAGCGGGTTGTCGGGGTTCGAGTACTGATCGAGGATGTGCGAGTTCGGCAGGATCTTCTGCAGCTGCTTCGCGACACCGATGTGGCTCTCGGGCGCGTCCCACGCAGCCTCGGTCGGCGTGCGGATGATCTCGGCGCCGAGCGCCTCGAGGACCACCTGCTTCTCGCGGCTCATTTTCTCGGGCATCGTGATGATCATTCGATAGCCCTTCACGGCGGCCGCGAGCGCCATGCCGATGCCGGTGTTGCCGCTCGTCGGCTCGATCAGCGTGTCGCCGGGCTTGATGCGCCCCTTGCGCTCGGCTTCCTCGACCATGCGGCGCCCGATGCGGTCCTTGATCGACCCGCCGGCGTTGAAGAACTCGCACTTCGCGAGGAACTCACACCCCGTCTTCTGGCCGATGGTGCGCAGGCGGACCATCGGCGTGTTGCCGATGGCTTCGAGGATCGAGTTCATGATCTTGGCCATGGGTGGAGCTCCGGTGTCTTCGCGGGAGGGCGGGAGAGTCTAGGGTGCGGGTTCGGCGAGGACGATGCGGCCCTCGGGATCGGTCGAGACGGCGCAGCGCTTGAGCTTTTCGAAGCCGGGGAGCACGACGCCGAGCGGCCCGAGACGCGCCCCGCTGCGCAGGTCGTAGCGCCAGCAGTGCCACGGGCAGGTGACGGAGCCGCTTGCGACCGAACCTTCGAAGAGCGGACCTTCGAGGTGCGGGCAGAAAGCCTGCGCACAGAGCACGTCCTCGCCTTCGACGTACAGCGCCATCGCACCCCACGGCGTCTCGACGAAGCGCGGTCGTCGGGGATCGAGCTCCGCGCGCGTGAGGCCGGTGGCGAACGAGGAAGGCATCGGCGCAGAGTGTAGCCCGCGTGTGCGGCGCCTTTCGACCGTCGCTTCTGCGTGCCACAATCCTCGCGTGGCGCAGAAGACCCTCGTCGTGCAGGTGTCCCCGTCGCGGGCCGCGGACATCGAGCGCCGCCTCGCCAGCGGCTCGTTCGCATTCCGCTCCGCGCCCCACGCGCTCTTGTCGGTCAAGGGCGAGGGAGTCGTCGCGACGCTCTACACCTCCGGCAAGCTCGTGGTGCAGGGCGAACACCCCGAAGGCTTCGTGCTCGCCTACGTCGAAGGCGCGAGCGCGGTCTCGAGCCCCACCCGATCGGCCCCTGCGGCCTCGTCGGCGCCCATCGCCAGCACCGAGACCGTGATCGGCAGCGACGAGTCGGGCAAGGGCGACTACTTCGGTCCGCTCGTGGTCGCTGCCGTGCGCCTCGAGCCGGAGCTCTCACGCAAGCTCGCGAACGGCGAGGTGCGAGACTGCAAGCAGATGACCGACGACGCCGTGCTGCGCGTCGGTGCCGCGCTTCGCGCGCACGTGCCGCACGCGATCGTGAAGCTCGACCCCGAGCACTACAACGCCGAGCACGCGCGCTGGAAAAACCTGAACCCGCTGCTCGCGTCCCTGCACGCACGTGCGATCGGCCAGCTCTCCAGCCCCGGCATGCACGTCATCGTCGACCAGTTCGGCAACGAACGTCTGCTGATCGACGCGCTCGCACCGCTCGACGTGCGCCTCGAGCAGCGCCACCGGGCGGAGGAGCTCCTCGCGGTCGCCGCCGCGAGCGTGATCGCCCGCGAACAGTTTCTGCTCGGGATGCGCCAGCTCTCGGAGGCATGGGCCATCGACCTTGCGAAGGGCGCCGGGCACCCCGTCGATCAGGCCGCGCGCCGCTTCGTGGCGCTCCACGGCGCGGCCAAGCTCGGCAGCGTCGCGAAGCTCCACTTCAAGAACACGCAGAAGCTGGGGTTGCGGTGAAGCTGAGCGTGCTCGCAGGCGCCGGCAACACGTTCGCCGTGTTCGATGCGCGAACGCAGGTGCTGCCGGAGGATGTGGCGGAGCTCGCGAGGCGACTGTGTGCCGAGCCGTGGGAGGGGAAGCCCAGTACGCTCGACGGCGTGCTCCTTGTGTCTGCGCCTGTCGAGGGCGGCGCGTGTCGCATGGTCATCTACAACGCCGACGGCTCGCGGCCGGAGGCCTGCGGAAACGGCCTGCGCTGCGTCGCGAAGTTCGCGCGCGAGCAGGGCTTCGTCGATACGGACCGCTTCGTTGTCGAGACCGACGCCGGTGCGCGCGAGGTCGAGCTCGTTCGAGAGCAAGGGACAATCGTCGGTGCGACCGCACGCATGGGTGCGCCGCGCAAGATCGAGCCCAAGGTCGGTCTCGCGACCAGCAAGGGTCGCAAGCAAGCCACGCTCGTCGATATGGGCAACCCGCATGCGGTGTTGTTCGTTGCGGACGAGCGCCGCGCAGCCGTGCAGGAACTTGGCCGCGAGCTCGAATATCACCCGCGTTTTCCGCAGCGGACCAACGTCGAGTTCGCCACGGTGCGCGACGGACGAATTCACTTGCGGGTGTGGGAGCGCGGTGTCGGCGAGACGCAAGCCTGCGGCACGGGCGCGTGCGCGACGGCCGTCGCGGCGCGGCTCGAGGAACGCGTGACCCTGCCTGTCGATGTCGACGTCCTCGGCGGACGCTTGAAAGTCGACTGGGATGGACAAGGCGACGTCGTGCTCACGGGACCGTGCGAGGCCCTGTGGAGCGGCGAAATCACTTTGGAAGAGGCCTGAACCCATGACGAACATTCGAGTCGAACACAAACTCGGTCTGCAGGGCGCCGTGGAGCGCTTTGGGCAGGTCGCGCAGCGGCACGGGATGGTGCTGCACTCGAGCGACGGCGGTCACAGCGGCAGCATCGAGAAGAAGGTCCCCTTCGTCGGCGCCGTGCAGGGCCGCTTCGTCGTCAGCGAGACGGCGATCGACATCACCGTCGACAGCGCGCCCGCGTTCCTCGGGCCCGACACGATCCGTCGCATGGTCTCCGACGAGCTCTCCAAGGCGCTCGCCTGAAGCGTCGAGTCTCGAGCGAGCTGTCGTGGCGTACCTGTTCCACATCACTCTCGCGCTCGGTCTCGTCGTTGTGGCGGCGGAGGGCTTCGCGCTGGATGGGGAGCACCCTTGGGCCGTGCTCGCGCTCGCGCTCGTTCCGCACGCTCTCGCGTGGTCCGTGCGGCGCCTCGGCGTCTCGGGCCGCTTCATGCTCGCCGGTTGGATTCTCGCGTTGCTGCGCATCTCGGGAGTTGTGTGTCACGGGGTTGCCGTGCTCGGACTCGGGTGGTTGAAGTCTGCGTCGCGCTGGAACGGAGCGCCCGTCGACGTCTGGAGCTGGCCTGGAATCGAGCTGTTCTTCTTCCTCGCTCCCTACGTGGTGTTCAGCGTTCTCGCGATCGACGCACGCGCGCGGCTGCGAGATCGAAGGACGGCGGAAGTCGCCGAGTTTCGTCGCTATGAGCTCCGTTCGTTCTTCGCGCTCTCGAGCCCACTCGTGCTCCTGCTCGCGACCACCTCGCTCATAGCGGCCAACGAAACGCTGCGCGCGTACGTCGAGCATGTCGGCCTCTTCAGCGCACTGTTTCTCGTGGCGCTCGTGCTCGTTCTGGCGATCTTGTTGCCCATTCTCGTGAAGTTCGCGTGGCACACCTCGCCGCTCCCCGTCGGCGCTGCGCGCACGACGCTCGAGACCACGGCGGCGAAGCTCGGTTTTCGATGCAAAGACGTCTTCGTTTGGCACACGGGCTTTCGCGTCGCCAACGCGGCCGTCATCGGAGTGGGTCCCACGCGCAAGGTGATGTTCTCGGACCTGTTGCTGGCGCAGCTTGGGGAGCGCGAGCTCGCCACGGTGTTTGCGCATGAGATCGGGCACGTCAGGCGTCACCATGTGTTCGTATTTGCGGCATGGTCCTTCGCCCTGTTCGCCGCCACCAACTACGCGCTGACGTACTTCGGAATGGAGAACGAAGGCGCGAGCTTGATGTGGCTCGCCGCGCTGCTGCTCTTCTGGTACTTCGGCTTTGGCTGGTTCTCGCGACGCGTCGAGCTCGAAGCGGACTTGCACGCGCTCGAGACGACGGGAGACGTCGAGGCTCTCACTTCCGCCCTCGAGCGCATCGGAGGCCCGCACGGTCGAGCGAAGGACTCGTGGAGGCACTTCGGCGTCGAGCGACGAACGGCATTTCTTCGAGCGGTCGCCGAGAATCCGACGCT
>JBIKYW010000349.1:0-4164 GCA_044355055.1 Planctomycetota bacterium
CGCGCGACGAGCGCGTGGGGCAGGCGGAGCTCACCGTCCGTTCCCCCGCCGGAGTCAGCGTGCTCGAGCTCGGACAGATCTTCATCGACGCGCGCACGCTGCTCGTCACCGGACGCGTGGTCGACAGCTCGGGCCGACAGGTGGTCGGGGCGCGCGTGCTCGGGTGGGGAGCGCGCGGAGTCGGCGCCAACCTGCAAAACCGCGACTGGCAGCACTTCGACGAGCTGGAGACCCACACGGGACCCACCGGAGAGTTCGAGCTGCGCGGAGACAGCCTGTGGACGGCGCTCGGTCTGAGCGCATGGACGAGCGACGCCGCGAGCGAATTCCGAGTCTTCGATGTCGGCGCTCGCGACGTCGTGCTCACGCTCGCATCCGACGGCGCGATCGCGGGCTCGATCTCGCTCGACGCGGGGCTCGCGCGCGAGTACATGAACATGGGCGTGTTTCCCGAAGGTCCGAGCGCCGCGCCCCACGGCGCCATGCCGTACCGCCGCAGCGAGATCGACGCCGAGGGCGCGTTCGTGGTGCGCGGGCTCGCGCCGGGTTCCTACACCGTCGCGGCGTACGCTTCGGGCACGCCGAGGGAAGTCGCTCGGGTCGAGGGAGTGCTGGTGGAGGCGGGTCGGACAACGCGAGATCCGCGCCTCGAACCGCTCGATATCGGCGAATGGAGCGAGCTCCGAGTTCTCGACGCCGACGGTCGCGCCGCGTGCGAGGCCGTCGCGTACCGGGTCGAATCCGACTCCCGCCGCTGGATCCCACAGAGTCTGCCCGGTGGGAAGCTCATGGTCGAGCACAGCAACGACCCGTTGTGGATCGTCGCGCCGGAGCACCTCATCGCGCGCTTCGATCCCGCCAGCCGCGCCCCGTTCCTACAACTCCAGCGCGCAGCGCGCGTGCAAGTGCAAGTCGCGCAAGAGCTCCTCGACGCGCTCGGCGACGCCGAGCTGGTTCTCACGCTTCACTCCTACGAGCTTCCGCGCGCCGTCGCGCGCTCGAACACCGCGCGCATCTCGATCGACGCAGTGCTCTCGCCCGAAGTTGCGCTGTGCCACCGAGGTCCCTACGCGACGAGCCTCACCGTGATCGGACTTCGCTCCGTGGAGCTCCCCCACGTGCTCCTCGGCACTGTGCGCCCCGCGTCGCGCGACCTCCCGCAGATCCTCGAGCTCCGCTGGTCTCCCGCCGATCTCATCGCAGCTCTCGAACAGATCCGCTGATCGCCCGTCCAACTCCATCTTGTCCCTCGCCTCGACGGACGCCGCTAGACTTCTCGACGTGGACATCCTGCTCTTGGAAGACAACGCCGCGCTGCACGCCAACTTGGTCGAGCAGCTCGAAGCCGCCGGCCATCGCGTCAAGCTCGCGGTCGACGGGGAGACCGGACTGAATCTCGCTCTGAGCCAGCCGCACGACGTACTCGTGCTCGACTTGGGGCTGCCGCACCTCGACGGTCTCGACGTCTGCCGCCGCCTGCGCGAACGGCGAGGTCGCGAGCCCTTGATCCTGATGCTCACGGCCCGTGACACGCTCGAGGACAAGCTCGAGGGCTTTGCGGCGGGAGCCGACGACTACTTGGTCAAGCCCTTCGCGGTGGCCGAGCTCTTGGTACGCCTCGAAGCACTCGCGCGACGTTCCACGCCGAAGCACCGCGAGGTGCTCGTGGTCGAGGACCTGCGCTACGACGTGGGCGAGTACCGCGTGGAGCGCGCGGGCGGCCCCGTGGTTCTCAATCGAGTCGGGATGCGCATCCTCCGCGAGCTGATGCTGGCGTCGCCCCGCGTCGTGACTCGAGAGCAGCTCGAGGCGGTGCTGTGGGACGGTTTCTCCCCCGAGGGCAGCGTCTTGCGCTCCCACATCTATGCGCTGCGCCGCGCCGTCGACGGAGCCGGGCTCGTGCCGCTCGTGCACACGGTGCGGGGCGTCGGTTATCGCTTGGCGCGCGAGGCGGGAGCTTGAGGTCTACGCCCCGCCTGCGACGCGAAATGAAGGCGCTGATCGGCGCCTTCGGTGTTGCTCTGGCCCTCAGCTACGCCTGGGTGCTGCCGCGGATCGTCCTCGACGCGGAGGACCGCATCTTTGGTCAGCAACTCGAACGTCTTCGGACCGAGTGGGCACGGCAGGGCTACGCCGCGGGAGCGCTCTCGGCGCCCGGCGCACGGGCCATCGTGGATCTCCGCGCGGAGTCGCCGGAGCTGGCCGCGCTCTTGGCGGAGCTCGCGCCCGGCGTGCACGAGTTCAACGACGATCCACTGCCCGGCCTCTCGGGGACGGAGCTCCTGATCGCCGTGGAAGCCGCGACGGAGCGTCACCCCAAGCGCTGGCTGCTCTACGACGTGACGGGCATGGAGGCGCTGGAGGGGCCGTGGCGACCGGAGTATCTGCTGGCCGTCGGTGGCGGTTTGCTCTTGGCGCTCGCCGCAACCGTGGTGGGGTTGCTCGCTGGGCGGCGCGTGTTCGTGGCCCTCGAGGATCTGGAGCGACTCTTGAGCTCCGGGCCGCCGCCTCCCGGCACGCGCTCGGCAGCGGAGCGGCGCGACGACGAAGTGGGTCGCATCGCGCGGGTCTGGCGCGAGACCGACGGGCGCCTGCGCGCGGCGCTCGACCGTGAGCAGCGCTTCACGCGCGACGCGAGCCACGAGCTGCGCACTCCGATCGCGACCGCGCGCGGTGCCGTGGAGCTCCTGCGCGCCGAGCCAGATGCGAGTCCAGAGCGCCGAGAAGAGCTCCTGCGCCGCGTCGACACGGCTCTCCTCGAAATGGGCGACCTCGTGGGCGCCTTCCTGTGGCTGGCTCGCGAACCCGAGCCCGAGCGCGAGGGGCTGGACCGCGAGGAGTTCTCGCTCACGGCGCTCGTCGAGCGAATCCTCGCGGAACGAGCCACGATCCTGCGCCCCGACGCGCGCGTTCACTGGGAGAGACGCGGAGAGGGTCGAGTCGAGGGCAGCGAGCGCCTCGCCACGGTCGTTCTCGGAAACCTGCTCGGCAACGCGTTGGTGCACGGCACCGGCGAGTTGTGGGTGAGCGTCGAGGACGCGTGTTTCACCGTCCGCAACAGCGTGAAGCCTTCGAGAGCGGCGCGCGAAGCGCAGAGCTTCGGTTTCGGGAGGGCGATCTGCTCCGACCTCTGCGCGCGCTTCGGGTGGCGGCTCGAGTCGTGGCAGCGCGAGGACGACTTTTTCGTCCGCGTCGAGTTCCGCCGCGATTCGGAGTCCGCCGCGCCTCGTTCGTGACCCCACCCGCGGCTCGCTTCGGACGATTCGCTCGCGGATCGAGCCCGCTGGGCGCTCGTCTGCGGATGCTGCTCGATCGTCACGACACGCGGACACAAGTCGTGCAGCTCATGGCCCCACATCTCGCCCTACGCAGATTCCACGAACATTTGACACACCGTTTCGAGCGTGGCGACGAATAATCTCTCGCCGTGTCGCCCGAGGCAAGAACCACCACTCGCCGAGGCGGCCGGCCCTCCGTCACCGACTCTCCCTCGCAACGTTTCCCTTTGGAGCACGTTTCCTCATGCTGAAGATTGCTCTCGGCGCGCTCGCCCTCACCGCGGCCACGCCCACCGCCCTCGCAGGCGGCGGCACGGTCCACGACCTGACGGTCCCGAGTCTCGCCTCGTACCTCTCTCCCAAGCCGTCGCGTGCGTCGACTTCGACCGCACCGGTTTCCCGCGAAAATCCCGGCGTTCCGCCCACGGCGCAGGGCGCTGCCGCGGAGGAGCGCAGCGATCGCGCCCTCGTCCCCCTGCCCTCCATCTTCGACTTCACGGGCGGCGAGGGCTGGGGCATCGCTCTCGGTGTCGGCCTCGAATACGAGGCGGCGTACGACGGCTCCGATGAATACGAACTGGAGGTCGATCCGGCAGGAGCGATCCAGTGGCGCACCGGGGACAACCTGTTCTTCCTCGAGGGCACCGAGCTGGGCTGGCGCGGGCTCTTCGACCAGCGCTGGTTGATCCAAATCGGCACTCGCTACGAGAGCGGACTCGACCCGTCGGACTCCGAGGAGGGCCGCTTGGACGGCATCGCCGAGCGCGACTCCCACCTCGTGGGCTTCGTCGAAGCGCGCTACGCACTCGACGACGCGTGGCGCAACTGGATCGGCGGTCGCGTGCTCGCCGGCGAGAGCGACTTCGGTGCATTGGGCGTCTTGGCG
>JBIKYW010000350.1:0-4150 GCA_044355055.1 Planctomycetota bacterium
CGCTCGACTCGCGCGACGTTCCCGAGTGGTTCGTGCGCTACGTGCTGTTCCACGAGTTCCTGCACTCCGTGCTCGACCAGCCCGCGCGATCCAAGGGCCGACGGGTGATCCACGGGCCGGAGTTCAAGGCGCGCGAAAAGGCCTACCCGGACTTCGAACGCGCGCTCGAATGGGAACGCGAGCACGTGCGAGGGCTGATCCGCGCCGCGCGCGCGGGCGAGCCTTTCGAGCTGCCGCGCACGAAGCCCACGCGAGTCTCCAAGCCCGCGAAGCCTGCGCGAGGCACGAGCGCGGGCGAGGCCGTGCAGGGCCTCCTGTTCTGAGCGCCGCGCGCTACTTGGCGGTGTCGGGCACCTGCGCGCCCGTCAGGCAGGTGCCGAGCAGGTTCGCGCCGAGCGATTCGAGTTGGCGACACGTCTGCTCGACGTAGCTCTTGGGCGTCGAGCCAAGGCGCACGACCACGACCACGCCGTCCGCCATCGCGCCGAGCAGCGAGGCGTCGCTGGTCGTCGTCGCCTCGGGAGTGTCGATCAAGACGTAGCTGTAGCGTTGCTTCAGCGTGCGCAGCAACGTCCGCATGCGCTCGCCGGCGAGAAGCTCGCTCGTGTTGCGCGGTTCGGAGCCGGGGCCGAGGATCGAGACGTTGCTCACCGACGTCGGGCGGATCCCTTGGTCGGGGGCGAGGCGCCCGGAGAGCAGCTCGGTCAGACCCTGCGCGCGCGGCACGCCGAGCAAGTCCTCGACGCCGGGCGCGCGGATGTTCGCATCGATGACGAGCACGCGCACGCCGGGCATCTCGGCGAGCGCCAGCGCGAGGTTCAACGTCGCGACGCTCTTGCCCTCGCCGCGCAGCGCGCTCGTCAGCACCACCGTGCGCGACGCGCCGTCGGGATTGAGGGCCACGATCGAGTTGCGCAGCGCGCGGAACTGCTCGGCATGCTGCGAGTGGGGCGCACTCGCGACCGAGAGTTCCTCGCGCGTGATCGGGACCTTCTTCGACTCGTCGGGGTTGGCGATGCCGAGCGGTGCGGTGGACGGTGTGGCGGAGCTCATCTGCGGGCGACCTCGCGGTCGTGACAGAATGCGAGATCGACCGCGGCGATTCCAACTCCCAAGGGAAAGTCTTTCCGAAGCGGCGCGCGACCTAGGGACCGAGCTCGAGCGCCTCGAGCGCGCGGGGACGCGGGCCGGGGAGCGCAGGCCACGTCCCAAACTGCAAGCCCTCGGCGAGCGGATGGCGCACGGGCGCGCGGCGCAGGGCCGCCGCCAGCGTGCGACGCAGCTCCGCATAGGTCCGGTCCTCTCCGCGCGCGAGCAGGCCCTGCAATGCCCGCTCGTACGCGCGCACCCACGGCGCATCACCTCGACGCTCCCCCATCGCAGCCCCCTTGGCCCAACCCGCGATCCACTCGCGCAGGGACTCGCCCTCCGCGCTGCCCGCGAGCTCGCCGACGATCGGCCAGCGTGCGTCGGCTTCGCTCATGCTGCCGCCGTCGAAGGCCTCGACCCACTCGCGGCGCGCGCTCGGACTGGCGACACCCGCAAGCAAGGCCAGCGTGCGGAGCCGCGCCGCCGCACGCGCATCGAGTCTTGCGCGCGAGTCCGCGAGCAACGCTTCGACGATCGCGCCATCTCCGAGGCTCGCGCGAGCGCGCAGGGCGGTCCCCAGCGCCACCTCGGCGCGGGTCGAGCGCAGCCACTCGCCGACGAGCCCCGCTGCGAGCGGGCGTGTGCCCTCGTCGAGAGCCAGCCACTCGATCAAGAGCGCGAGCCGCGCATCCGCTGCACCGCGGGCGAGCTCGACCGCGCTCGCCTGAAGACGCGCGCGCGCCGTCTGGGCCCACGCGAGCAACTCGTGACCTGCGCGCGCGCGCTCGGCGACGTCGAGGAGAGTCGAAGTGACGCGGAGTTCGACGGAGCTTTCGTCGCCGCGGGCGACGCGCGCCACGAGGCGCAGCGCGGCGAGCCGCTCGAGCGCGGCCGACTCGCTCTCGTCCTCGAGCGGCTGCGCAAGCGACGCACGCAGCCGCGCGACGAGCTCCGGCGACGCATGCCCCATCGCGGCGAGTGCGGAAAAACGCAGCGCTTCGCCGTCGCGCCCGCCGAGCGCGCTGGCTTCGATGCACTGCGCGAGGTCCGCACCGTCCGCGGCAAAGCGCGGCAGGCGTTCGAGCGCGCGGAGCCGTCGCCGCGAGGCCGCGTCGAATCGGCCGTCGCGCTCGCGCTGCGCACGCAGCTCTTCGAGTAGCTTCACGACGCTCTCGCGGCGTGCGAGCGAACTCACGACCCGGCCTCGCCCCGCGGCGAGCAGCAAGCCCTCGAACGCGTTGCGATCGCCGAGGTCCAGCCAGCGCCGCTCGAGCCACGCGAGCGCCGCGGGCCAGCCGCATCCGGCGAGCGCGCGAGCCGCACCGACGCCGCGCGGGCGATCCGGATAGCGGTCGAGATCGCGGCACCAGTCGAGCACGACCTGCGCCGTGGTGCGCTGGCCGAGGTCGGCCGCCCAGCCGATGCGCAGGAACGGATGCTCCGCGGTCATTCCGTGGCCTTCGAAGCCGACGCGCAGATCGACGAGCAGTTGAGCGAGCACGAGCTCGAAGGGACCTTCGCGCACGACCCCCGCCTCGGCGCGCGACGGCACCTTGCCCGCGAGGATGTCGGCGTAGAGCGCGGGCTCGACGGCGAGTCCGAGCTCGACATCGCGCGCGCGGTCAGTGTGAAACGTCGGCGCGTGGCGCGCGAGGCGCTCGATCGATTCGTCGCCCGTGTCGGACGCGGGCGCGAGTGAGACGATGCCGCGCGAGCGTCCGGCGATCTCGCGCACGACGCGCTCGGTGGACCAAGGCTCGAGCTCGTCGCCAAACCAGCGCGCCGCCAAGGCTCCGAACGCCTCCTCGCCGATGCGGGCGACGTCCGAGTCCGAGTCCGCCGCGAACAGCAAGGCCAGCGCGAAGTGCCGCTCGTCCGAGCCGAGCGCACGGGCGAGGCGGGTGCGCTCCTCCGCGCCGCCGGAGCGGGCCGTTTCGGCCGCCAGCGCAAGATGTTCCGGGCGCAGGTTCACGGCCAGCCAGCGCTCGGCCTCCAGCCGCTCGCTCGCGAGCCCCGACGACAGCCGCGCGAGCGCCCCAGACACGTCCTGAGGCGTGCCGAGACAAGCGAGGAGCGCGAGTGCCAAGGGCGCGAACATGGCTCCCCAAGTTAGTCCAGTCCGGGGGCCGAGTCAGCCGACTTCCGTGGACCCGCGAGCGGCGCAAACCGCGCGCGGCACTGCTACCCTGCTCCCCCAAGCCCCATGTTCCGCCGCCTGCTCATCGCCAACCGTGGAGAGGTCGCCGTGCGCGTCGCGCGCGCGTGCCGCGACCTCGGGATCTCCCCCGTCGGCGTCGCGTCGGAGTCGGACTTCGGCGCGCGCTGGCTCGACTGCATGGACGAGGTCGTGTGCCTCGGGCCCTCCGCCTCGCGCGAGAGCTACCTGCGCATGGACCGCGTCGTGCAAGCGGCGCTCCAGACGAACTGCGCGGCGCTGCATCCCGGCTGGGGCTTCTTGAGCGAGAACCCGCGCTTCGCGGCGCTGTGCGAGCAGCACGGCGTGACCTTCGTCGGGCCCCCGAGCTCGGCGATGGAGGTGATGGGACGCAAGGCGCCCGCCAAGGCCGCGATGCGCGCAGCGGGCGTGCCCGTGATTCCCGGCTCGATCGGACTCTTGTCGTCGGTCGACGAGGCACTCGCGTGCGCGCGCGAAGCGGGCTACCCCGTGATCCTGAAGGCCGACGCAGGCGGCGGCGGCCGCGGCATGCGCAAGTGCTTCGACGACGCCGAGCTGCGCGCCGCGTTCGTGCAGGCGTCCGCGGAGGCGGAGAGCGCCTTCGGCAGCGGCGCGCTGTACCTCGAGAAGTATCTCGAAGGCGGACGCCACATCGAAGTGCAGGTGATGGCCGATCGCTTTGGAAACTGCGTGCACGTCGGCGAGCGCGAGTGCTCGGTGCAGCGCAACCACCAGAAGCTCGTCGAGGAGAGCCCGAGCCCCGTGATCGACGCGGCGACGCGCGAGCGCATCGGCGCGATCGCGGTGCGCGCCGCGCGCTCGATCGGCTACGTCGGCGCCGCAACGAGCGCGTCCGTGCGCGCCGACGACGGCTCGATCTACTTC
>JBIKYW010000351.1:0-4127 GCA_044355055.1 Planctomycetota bacterium
CGCTCGGCATCACGCCCAAGTACCAGCGCGTCGACTCGATCAACTACGGCGTCAATATCAACTCCTATGACGCCGCCGACTTCGATGCCGACCAGTACATGCAAGACGAAGGCAACTTCAATCTCGACCTCGGCGCGTCGTTCGAGCCCGGCGGCGGCTTCCTCGTCGGTCTGATGGTCCGCGACGCGCTCTCCTACGAGTACGACTCGGTGGTCACGCTCGGGGAGTCCTTTGGCTACAAGATCGGTCCGGTTGCCACGGCAGGCGTCTCGTGGACCAACGATTGGTTCACGCTCGCCGCGGATGTCGACCTGAATGTACGCGAGCGTGTGGACGAGGACTCCACAAGTCTCGCTGGGTTGGGCATCAGCGACGATACTCAGACATGGCACGTCGGCGGCGAGTTCGACCTCGCCAAGTGGTTCCAGCTGCGCGCGGGCTACCGCGGCGATCTCGAGGACACGATGGAAGACGCGATCACCGCCGGCTTCGGCCTATCGCCTTGGGACGTGTTCCACATCGAGGTCGCGGGCCTCTATGTCGATGCCGACAGCCTCGGCGTGGTCGCTCAGCTCTCGTTCACGTTCTAGCCGCAGTCGCGGTGCTCACCACGGGGCGCGCAGGGGAGGTGACCCTCCTCGCGCGCCCTCAGGCTGCCTTGAGCAGCGAGTGCAGGCGCAGGAGCGCGGCGCGGTCCGGCTCGAGCTCGAGGGCGGGGTAGGCGTCGGTGAAGCCCGCCCAGCGGTGGGCGGCGAAGCGCCCTGAGAGGTGCAGCGCGGGACGCTCGGGCGGCGTGCGGAACCCGTAGGTCCACTCGATGATCTCCTCGTCGCCCAGAACCCAGCGGCCGGGCAGGTGCAGGTCGAGCAGGTCGGCGGGGCGGGAGATGCCGATGTCGTCGAGCACCTCGCGTCGGATCGCGGTCTCGAGCTTCTCGCCGAAGCCGATCGGGCCCTGGATCGGACCCCAGCAGCTCTCCGATGTCGAGCCGCGCAGGAGTAGGTAGTCCGGTTCTGATCCGCGGAAGCGGTAGACGAAGACCTTGATGCGGTGCACCAGCTCGGTCATGGTCGGGGAGCGACGGGTTGGAGCCGAGGTCGGTCGGGGAGCGAACGTCGAGCGGGGCCGCGGGCGCCTCGCACGTTCCCCAAGATCGACCGCGCGGCGCCGCGACTGAAATGCAACGTCCTGAAACTTCTTCGGCCTCGGAACAGCCGCAGCGGAAAGCCGCCGCGGACTGGGGCGCGGTGTCGGCGCGCCTCGAGGGCCTCGTCGACTGGGAGCGCCGCAAGCGGGCGTCGATGCGGGTCTCGACGGACCCCGCGCGGGCGCTGCTCGCGGCCCTCGGTGAGCCGCAGCGCGGGCTGCGTGTGGTCCACGTCACGGGGAGCAAGGGCAAAGGGAGCACCAGCGCGCTCGTGGCGGCGGGGCTCGCGCGCGCGGGCCTGCGCGTCGGTCGCTACGCGTCGCCCCATGTCGAGCGCTTGAACGAGCGCGTCGTGATCGACGGCGTCGAGGTCGCGGATGAGCTGCTCTACGGCTCGCTTGCTCGCGCCCTCGACGCACGCGAAGCCCTGATCCGCGAGCGGCCCGAGGTCGACCCCACGTGGTTCGACGTGATGACGGCGGCGGCGCTCGTCTGCTTCCGGGCAGCTGGGGTCGAGTGGGTGGTCGCGGAGGTGGGTCTCGGCGGGCGGCTCGACTCGACCAACGTGCTCGACGGCGAGGTGTGCGTGATCACGAACATCGAGCTCGAACACACGGCGGTTCTGGGCGACACGCACTTCGCGATCGCCACTGAGAAGGCGGGGATCCTGAAGCTCGGCTGCACGCTGGTGACCGGCGTTCCCGCGGGCAGCGAGGCAGACCGGGCGATCGCGGCGCGGGCGGCAGAGCTCGGGGTCGCGGTGCGGCGGCCGCTGTCGGCGCCGGTCGAGCCCGACACCGTTGCCGAGCGCAATCGGCGCGTTGCCGCGGCGGTGCTCGACGAGCTCGGCACGCGCGGCGTGGTCGGGAGGGCGGGGGAGCGGCTCTCGGGGGGGCTCTTGGACCCTGCGACGGCCCTGCGAGCGGCACTTCCGGGGCGTCAGGAGCGCTTCCGCGTGGGCTCGGTGCCCGTGGTCCTCGACGGCGCCCACACCCCCGCCAGCGTGGCCGCGGCGCTTTCCGATCTGGCCCGCGACCCCGCCCTGCGAGTCCGGCCCGTGGTCGTGCTCGGTCTCGCCCGCGACAAGGACCAAGCCGGGATCCTCAAGCACCTCGCGCCGGAGGCCGAAAAGCTCGTCAGCACGTCCGTGGGAACCGAACTGCACCGCACCGCCGCAGAAATTGCGGAGGCCGCGGCGGCCGTCGGTGTGATGGCCGAGTCGGCCACCCCGCCCCGGGCGGCGCTCGAGCTGGCCTTGGAGCACGCCCGCAGCCGCGGCGCGTGGGTCCTCGTCATCGGCTCGCTCTATCTCGCAGGAGCTCTTCGACCCGACCTCAGACAGGCCGCAACGTGACCACCACGACCATCGTCTCGGACCTCTTCCTCACGGACTCGTTCCTCATCAAGGGCGAGGTCGAGCGGAAGCACGCGCGCCTCTCGCAGGTGCTCGACGAGCACCGCAAGTTCTTCATCAAGGTGCGCAACGCCACGCTGGTGGATCTCAACACCTGTGACCGCATCCAGACGCCGCTCCTGCACGTCAACACCGACGAGATCCTCGTCGCGCACGAGTTTCTCGATCAGGCCGGCGACGCGCAGCTCGCGGCTCTGCATCGCGATCACAAGACGGTCAAAGTGCGCGTGTTCTTCACGGGCCACCTCAACGTCGAGGTCGGAGGCGAGTGCCGTCCGGGTGCCTACGAAGCCGACGACCGCATGACGCGCCGCTTCTTCGTGATGCGCAACCCGCAGGTGCGCGGCTTCAACGCGAAGGAAGACTCCGACCTCAAGCTGCTCTTCAAGCTGCCGTACGTGATCGTGAACAAGGCACGTCTCTCCTACGTGTACGACTTCAACGAGTAGGTCGAGAGGCCGTTCGTGCGACCACCCGCAGCGCGCTCGACGCGCTGCGCGTGTTTTGGAGGCTCCACGTGTTGCCGACTCGGCGTCGGCGTGCACAATCGGAGCGATGTCGACCGCGCGTTCCCGTCTCACGCTGCTGCACTGGGGTGTCGTGATCGCGGCAGCCTCGTGCCTCGCGGGTCTCATCGCGATGCGTGCGCTGCTCGTGCCCGACCCCGACGGCTACGGCACGCACGAGCAGCTCGGGCTCCTTGCGTGCAGCGCGCCGAAGTGGTTTGGAATTCCGTGTCCCGGCTGCGGCGTCACGACAGCGGTCACGTGGTTCGTCCATGGCGATCCGCTGCGCTCGCTCACGGTACAACCGCTCGGTTTCTCGCTCGCGCTCGTGGGTTCTCTCGCGCTGCCGGCGTCGCTCGTCGCGACGTGGAGCGGTGTCGACCTCGGAGCCTGGCTGCTGCGTGTGCCTTGGCGGCGCGTGCTCGTGCCGGCGATCGCGTTCGTCGCGCTCGCGTGGCTCTACAAGATCGCGACGATGCGCTGAGCTGCGCGCTCAGCCGTCGGAGTCGTCGATCAGCTCGCCTTCTTCGTCGCCCGTGGGGCGCACGGCCTTGAGCTCGTCGAGCAGGTCGATGTAGCTCGCGAAGCGCGAGGCCGCGACATCTCCGCGCTCGACGGCATCGAAGACCGCGCAGCCGGGCTCGTGGTCGTGGGAGCAGTCGGGGAAGCGGCAGGCGGATTGGTGGCGTGCGAACTCGGGGAACATTCCCCGCAGCGCCGCGGCGTCGGCCTTGTGCAGACGGAAGGTGCGGATGCCCGGCGTGTCGGCGACCCAGCCGCCGAAGTCGAGGCGGTGCAGCTGGGAGAAGCTCGTGGTGTGCTTGCCGCCATCCCAGAACTTGCTGATCTTGCCGACCTTGAGTTTGAGGCCGGGCTGCAGCACGTTGAGCAGGCTCGATTTTCCGACGCCGGAGGCCCCGTAGAGCGCGGTGACCTTGTCCTTCAGGCGAGCACGAAGGTCTTCGACGCCGGCGCTGGTCGTCACGCTCGTGCGCAGCACTTCGACGCCGATGTCTTCGTACGTAAGCGCAATCGCCTCGACCGCACCGTCGCGGTCGAG
>JBIKYW010000030.1:0-13233 GCA_044355055.1 Planctomycetota bacterium
CGCGTGATTCCCTTCTCGGGCACCTCGATGGCCGCGCCGCAGGTGGCGAACCTGGCCGCCAAGATCCTCGCGCTGCGCCCCGGTCTGAAGCCGGCGGACGTGGTCGCGCTGATGAAGGCGAACGCGGATCCGATCCCGGACAAGCCCGGGCGATTCATCATCAACCCGAAGAGGACGCTGGAGGCACTCGAGACGAAGCCTGTCGATGCCGCGCAGTCCAATGCGAACGCGACGATGAAGGCCGTGCGCATGCACGACTATGGCGATGCATCGAAGCTGGTCTTCGAGGACGCGCCCAAGCCCTCGCCGGCGGCTGGCGAACTGCTGGTGCGCGTGCGCTCCGCGGGTGTGAACCCGGTCGACTGGAAGATCCGCTCGGGCATGTTCCGAGGCGGACTCGACTTCCCCATGCCCGCCACGCTCGGGTTCGACATCGCCGGCGAAGTGGAGGCGATTGGCGAGGGCGTGACGGCCTTCAAGAAGGGCGATCCGGTGTTCGCGTACATGGCGCTCAACCGCGGCGGCGGCTATGCGCAGTTCGCGATCGCGAAGGCATCCGAGGCGGCGCGTATGCCGGCCGGGCTCGACATGGCGAATGCCGGCGCCACGCCGCTCGTCGCGCTGACGGCGTGGCAGGCCCTCTTCGACCAGGGCAAGCTGGCCAAGGGCCAGACCGTGCTGATCCACGGCGGTGCCGGGGGCGTGGGCCACATGGCCGTGCAGCTGGCCAAGTGGAAGGGCGCGAAGGTCATTGCCACTGCCTCCGCGGACAACCGCGACTTCGTGAAGTCGCTCGGCGCGGACGAGGTGATCGACTACAAGGCCGTGAAGTTCGAGGACGTCGTGAAGGACGTGGACATGGTGCTCGACACGGTGGGCGGCGACACCACGAACCGGTCGGCGGCCGTGCTGAAGCGCGGCGGTGTCCTGGTCACGATCGCGGGCGAGCCCAATCCAAAGACCTTTGCCGATCGAGGCGCGCGGGCCACCGACATGCTGGTCGAGCCGAATGCCGGGCAACTGGCTCAGATCGCCAAGTTGATGGAGGCCGGATCGCTGAAGACCCATGTGGGCCTGAAGCTGCCGCTCAAGGACGCTTCCGAGGCCCACAGGCGCAGCGAGGCGGGCATCTCGCGCGGCAAGATCGTGCTCGTGGTGGAGTAGGCCGATGGCGGCGATGCGGGCCAAGCCACAAGCAACCGACGGCTGGCCGTTGCGCCACGTGCCGCCGCCGCGGGCGGACGCCAGCACGCCGTGTTAGGCGAAGTGGTGAGCGCGTGGAAAGGGAACGAGCGCAGCTAGGCGCTCGAGAAACACCAGCTTGTCAAAAGAGACGGCAGGTGCCGTCACGCCCGTGGCGCTTGAGGCGGTACACGACGCGTCCGTTGGGTGCGAGCGCGCGAAGGCGACGCTCTACGACGCCTGAGCGGCGTTCACTTCACGCGCTCGACGAGGTCGCGGAGCAGCTGATCGCAACGCAGCAGCGTGCGCGCCGTCGAGAAACCGCCCTTGCGCGGGCCGGACTTGAAGCGCTGGCTGACGCGATTGCGTCGATCGAGCGAGGCGAACCAGTCGCCGTGCGCGGGGTCGGGGAAGTGCGCGAACGTGTAGTCGGCGACTTGCTCGAAGCGCTCGAGCCAGCGCATCGACTGCGTGGCTGAATACGCGGAGAGCGTCGCGAGCAGCGCGGCGCTGTGCACCCATGCGAGCTTGCGGCTCCACTCGATCTGCACCGGCGAGAAGCCGTCGCGATCGAGGTAGAGGTACAAGCCGCCGTCGTCGCCATCCCAGCCGAAGTCGAGCGCGCTCTCCATCGCGGAGAGGGCCGTGTCGACGCCGCGCTGATCGCCTGCGGCTGCCGCGCGCTCGAACATCTGGCGCGCCGCGACGAGCCAGCGGCCGGGGCACACGAGCCGACCTTCGGGGCCCGAGATCACGCTGCCGTCCGTGGAAACGTTCTCGAGCACGAGGTCGAACTCGGGGCGCATGTGCAGCGCGAGGCGCGCGCGCCAGAAGCGCTCGTGCTCGGCGCCGTAGCCGGGGCTCGCGAGTTCGTACGAATCCAGTGCGTCGAACGCGAGCGTGAGCGTGTCGAGCGAGCTCGTCGGGATCGCGCCGGGGAGACGTTCGGTGTCGACGGTCTGCGAAGCGCGCGCGGTGGCGAGCGCCGCTTCGAGGGACCTGCGAGCCACTTCGAGGTCCGCGGCCGTGCCGCTCGCGCGAGCCCACTCCGAGAGCGCGTTCGCGGTGAACAGGTCGTTGCGCGGGCTCGACGCGATCGAGGCGCCGCGGCCGTCGCGCGTGAGCGTCGCGAACATGCGGCCGTCACTGCGGCGTGCGGGGCCCGTCAAGAGCGCCACGCCCGACTGCGCGGCCGCGACCCACTCAGGGCGGCGCTCGACCTCGGAGACGAGCCGCGACCAGAACCAAAGCGCCTGCGCCTGCAGGCCGACGTGCTTCTTGTCGTCGAAGCGCGTGCCGTCGCGGTCCAAATGGTCGTGGTAGCCACCGTTCTCGCGGTCGATGCCGTGCCGCTCCCAGAACGGGATCAGGCTGTCGAAGAGCTCGGCGCGAACCCGGTCGCGCCAACCCTGCAGCGCGGTGCGCAGCGCGGTGCGGCTGGTCATCGGGCGCCCCCGGCGGCACCGAGCGCCGCGGCATCGGCGTAGAGGCGCACGTCGGAGTGGCCGCGCAGGAACGTCGCGGGGAGCTGCGGGCTCGGCGGAGAGGTGAGAGTGCGCTCCACGATCTCACGCTTGCCGACGCCGAACGCGAGCAGACGGATGCGGCGAGCCGACAAGATCGTCGCGATGCCCATCGAAATGGCCCGTTCGGGGACGTTGTCCACGCCGCCGAAGTCCCCCGCCGCGTCCTCGCGGGTCGTCCGGGCGAGCTCGACGACGCGGGTGCGAGTGTCGCGCTCCGACCCCGGCTCGTTGAAGCCGATGTGCCCATTGCGCCCGAGGCCGAGGAGCTGGAGATCGATACCGCCGGCGTCGGCGATCAAGCGCTCGTACTCGCGGCAGTGGGCCTCCCACTGGCCCGGCGCGACGTCGCTCGAGGGAATGTGGGTCTGCTCGAAGGGCAGACCGATGGCGTCGAAGAGGTGCTCGCGCATGTAGCGCCGGTACGAACGCGGGTGTCCCGGCCGCAGACCGAGGTACTCGTCGAGGTTGAAGGCGGTGACGTTGGAGAAGTCGAGCCGCTCTTCCCGATGCAGGCGCGCGAGCTCCGCGTAGATGCCGAGCGGGGTCCGCCCCGTCGCGAGGCCGAGCACGACGCCGCGGCCCGCCGCGCGACGCGCGCGAATGAAGTCCGAGATCTCGCGCGCCACGGTCGAGGCCGCCTCTTCGGGCGAGCACTGCACGTGCGGAATCGGCGTGAGCGCGGTGGTCATCATGGCCTCGCTTGGGCGTAAGATAGCGTTGTCGCTCGGGTCCGCCATCGGCCCGTGCGCGGGCGCTGTCGATTCCCGCTCGCCCGCATCGCTTCCCCGTGCGAGTGTGCCATGGGCTTCTACTATCGACGCTCGGTCAACTTCGGTCCCTTTCGCGTGAACTTGGGCTCCGGCGGAGTCGGTTACTCCGTCGGGGGACGCGGATTCCGCGTCGGTCGCAGCGCATCGGGCCGCAACTACACCACCTTCAGCATCCCCGGCACGGGGATCGGCTATCGCAAGGGCTGCGGAGCACTGCTCGCCGCCTGCGCCGGACTCGGGCTCCTTGGAGCCCTCAAGGAGCTCTTCGCATGAACCTCATCTGGAAACGCACCCTGCGCACCCCGAGCTCGGAACGCTTCCTCGCCACCCGCGACGGCCGCGACATCGCCGCCATCGATCTACACCACCTCCCCGACGGCACCGTCGCCGGCACGGTCATCGTGCTCGATGACTCCGGCCTCAAGGAGACCGACGTCCCCGCCCTCCTCCGCCAACTCGACGAAGACTTCCTCCCCGGCGTCGACGCCCGCGAAGGCTCCCTCGTCTACACCGTCGTCCTCGGCCGCGTCCTCGGCAACTGGGAAGCCGTCCCCGAGGGCAAGTAGCGTTCAGGGGGCGCGCTTGGCGCGTTGGACGAGCCAGACGCCGAGGAGGACGGAGGGGCCGGCGACGAGCTGGGTGGTGGTGATGGGCTCGTCGAGGAAGGCCATGGAGGTGGCGAGGGTCACGAAGGGCTGTAGGTATTGGAAGGCGGTGGTGCGCTCGGGGCCGAGCTCGGCGATGGCGTCGGCAAAGAGCCACATGGCGAGGGCGCTCGCGCAGCAGGCGAGGAAGGCGATCGCGGCAAGTGAGCGCGCGGTCGGAGCGCTGTGCCATGAGTCGGCGACGAGCGCAGCGGCGAGCGTCGGGAGGACGGAGACGGCGAGAGCGAAGGCCGCGACGCGGAGACCGCCGTTGCGCTGGACCACACCGATCGAGAGCAGGGTGTAGGCGCCCCACGTCAGCGTCGAGATCAACATCAGCGCGTCTCCGAGACCCGCGCCGGCGAGCTGGGCGGGCCTCACGGCGGTGAAGACGAGCACGCCGATCGTCGCGATGGCGATGCCGAGCCAGCCGAGCGGCCGCATGCGCATCCCGAGGAAGAGGCGCGAGCCGACGGCGACGACGACCGGAATGAATGCGACGATCCAGCCCGCTCGCAGCGTGCTCGTGGACTGCATCGCGAAGGTTTGGATCAGCAGGTGGCCGCCGACGATCAGGCCGAGCAGCGCGCAGCGGGCGCGGTCGCGCGGCTCGGGCAGAAGCGAGACGCCTCGCACACGCAAGAGAAGAAAGAGCGCCGCCGCGGCGAGCGCGTTGCGCATCCAGACCACGCCGAACGGAGTCGCGGACTCCAGTGCGATGCGGATGACGAGGAACGACGCGCCCCAGATGGCGACGGTCGTGAGTGCCTTGAGTGCGCCGGTGGACAAGGGGCGGAGAGTCTAGGGTCCCCGCCCCTGTGCTTCAGCCGAGTCCGAGGACCTTCTTGTAGAACGCGGCGATGTGCCGCGCTTCGCCGGTGAAGAGCACGTTCTCGTTGATCCACGCGGGCGCGCGGCGCGCCTCGACCATGCGCTCGAGCTGCGCCTTCATGTGCGACCAATAGACGTCGTCGCCGTGCTTGCCGAAGAACACGACCGGCCCGCGCTCGACCATGCCGAGCTTCATGTCCGTCATCGTGAGGCCGACCTCCTCGAGCGTGCCGAGGCCGCCGACGCAGAAGACCACGAAGCTCGCGATGTCGAACCAGCGCTGGCGGTTGTGCCGGTTGCGATCTTGGAAGCACTGATAGAAGTGCGCGACCTTGTTGGTCCCTTGGTCGATCGTCTCGATGTAGTTCGCGCCGACGAGCAGGCCGTGCTCGAGCGCGCTGTCGGTCGCCTGCTGCATCGCGCCGGGGCCGCCGCCGGTCAGGATCGCGATCTGGCCGCCGAAGAGCTGCTTCACCTGCGCGAGGAACTCATGCAAGCCCGCGACGTCGGGATCGAGCAGGCGCTCGGCCGAGCCGTAGACCGCGAGCACGAGCGTGTTCTTGAAGCGCTGGATCTCGCTGGGCTGAACGAAATAGCCACGCAGGCCGCGGAAGGCGTGAACAGCGAGGTGGCGACGATCTTCGCTGCACCACACCACGCGTGCGCCGAGCGCTTCGTAGTCGGCGAGACGCACGTGGTCATTGGCCGAGAAGAACTGGCCGTGCTCGAACGAGGCGCGGCGGAAGATGAGCGTGCCGATGCGACCGGTGAGGATCGCATTGCAGATCGCGATGTGCTCGATCAAGTTGGGGAAGTACTCGACGAGCAGCGTCGCTCTGCGTCCCTCGGGAAGCTGGGCGAGTATGCGCGTCGCGAACTGGCCTTCGTCGCGGCCGACCTGCGAGTAGTCGAGCGTGGTACGCAGACTCGCAGGGCTGCGCGTGCCGCCCGCCGGTCGCGTCGAGACGAGCTCGGGCAGTCGGTTCGCAGCGAGCGCGGCAAAGTCGTTCACCACGAGCAAGGGACGATTCTGATAGCTGCGCTCGCCGCCCTCCGGCATGTGACGCGCGTAGTAACTCGAAACTTGCTCGTAGGTCGGCAGCTCCGCGTCTGCGGGCTGGGCCGCAGCAGCAGGCGTGATCCCGGTCTCTTCGACGCGCGGCGTCGCGAAGACGCGCGGCTCGGAGCTGCGCTCGTCGGCGGCGTAGATACGCGCCTTCACGAAAGGGTTCACGATCTGTCGATCGGAGCTGTTCGAGATCTCGAGGAACACGCGCGTCCCGCGCGTGGACACGGGGTCGAGCACGATCGCGTTGAGGTGGCGTCCGAGCGCACCCGCGTCCGGGTCGATCACGACGTAGTGCTTGTGCAGGAACATCGAGCACGACGTGATCACGCCGTGGCCGGCAGGGATCACGAGGTTTTCGATCGGCTTGGGCACCTGCATGCGGTTCAGGATGCTCTTGCCGTCGTCCTGCGTGAGGATCGCGAGCGCGTCTTGCTCGGTGAGCTCGCGCGAGAGCACGTAGCGCAGCTTGTGGGTGCGAATCGTGAACGCGCCCTCGGCGTCGATCGAGAAACCACTCGGAAGTTGGAACTCGTTGCGCTCCAGCGAAGCGTAGATCTGCTCCGGCGTGAGCTGGTTCTGCTCGCGCACGAGCACGAGGCGGCCGAGCTTGATGCCCGGCACGATCAGCGTGTGCAGGAAGCGATCGAGGCCGTACTCGCGCACGTTCGCAGAGAGCCGAGCAGCGAGCATCGCGCGGCCGTTCTCGAACGTGATCGGGCCCGTCGGCTCGACGTCGATGCCCAAGCGCGCGATGCGGCTGCGCGCGGCGAAGGCAACGCGGCGCGGATCTCCGCCCGCGCGCTCACGGAACTCGCGGCCGAGCCGGAACTCGATCTCGACGTGGACGGCCGGCGTTCCTTGCGTGGCGACCTGCACCTTGCGCACGACGCCGTCGGGGGTTTCGGGAGTCTCGTAGTGAACGCCGTGGAGAGACGATGCGTGATTCATGACGTCGGTGCGTCGGGCGAGATGGAACGGGCCGGACGCGGATGGCAAAGGCTAGATCGAATCGAGGCCCCATGCGAACAGGGGCAGCGGAAGCGCGGACAGGTCCAGTCCGGTGGCGCGCGCGGCCTCATCGAGCCCATGACGGCGTCCGCGCGGAGGGACGAGCAGTCCGAGCAGGTCTTCGGGCGAGAGCTCGAGCGCACCGCGGGGTCCGCTCAAGGTGACGCTCGGCGCTCCTTGTGCGCTGTCCGAGTCCACGGAAAGCGAAGCCTGTGGCCCCGCGAGCTCCGCGAGAAGCGCGGCGGCGCCTTCCGGTGCGAGCAGCTTGCCCATCGCGAGCACGCCCTCGGACCAATTCGCGCCGATGCCCCGCAGGCGATCGTGCAGCCCCAGTGCGGTCGATGGAGTGATCACGAAGGTGGGACCGGTCTCTCCGCGGAGCCGCGCGCGGTGCATGTGCTCGCGCACGAGAGCGAGCACGTCGCGATCCGAGCCGGACCACTCGTGGATCGTGTGAGCGAAGTCCTTGCCGCGGCCGAGGCAAGAATAGGCGACCAGATCGCGCTCGCGCTGAAGGACGAGGATCTCCATGCCCGGCGCATCGAGCAGCGCGGCGGTCTCTGCGGCGGAGCGCTCCACGCGCTCGCGCTGCAATGTGTAGAGCCGGTGAATTGCGCCACGATCGTCCGGTGCCGCGGCGCGAATCCCGGCAGTGCCCGCCAGGCGTCCTTCGTGCGCGGGATCGAGCGCGAAGTCGATCTCTGCGCCCATGGGGCGCCACCCACGCTCTTCGTAAAAGCGCGCGTCATCCGCCCAGAGCATGGCGAGAACGCAACCTTCGGACGCGAGCTTTTCTTCCGCGCTGCGCAGGATCGCACTGGCCAAGCCGCGACCGCGCGCTTCCGGCGCGGTGCACACCGAACCGATCAGGCCGACGCGCAGCGTGCGGCCGCCGCAAATGAAGTCTCGCACGAGCGTCGCACAGGCACTGAGCACTCGACCATTCTCTTCCGTGGCGACCACGCGACCCGAGAAGCGCTCATCGAAGCACAGCGGGTACTCCGGGGCGATTGCGCCGCCGTCGCGCATCACACGCTCCATCAGGTCCAACGCTCTCCAGCGAAGTCCGCGCGAAGTGGAGCTCACGAGCCGCCCTCACTGCGGCCGAGCCGCGATGCGCGCCAAGCCTCGAGAAGCTGCTGCTTCAACTCCAGCGCCTGCTCGAGAGAAACCCGCGCCTCTTCGACAGCTTTCGGCAGTGCGCCGGCATCGAGCTCCGCGTCGCTGCGCTGCGCGAGCGACTGTGCGCGTGAATCGAGATCCTCCAGCAAGGCTTGGAACGCCGGATTCGCCGCGCTGGGGCGAGTGCCCGTGGCGCTGCCGAGCGGCGCAGCGGGAGCAGCGCGCTGAAGCGGGGAACCTCCGGTGATTTCTTGGGCCATGGCTAACGCAGGAAGTTGAGCAACGAAGTGGAGAGGAGTCGAGCGCTCGTCGCCTGCGCGAGCTGCAACGTCTGCTCCGCGCGACTCATTTCCATGACGGCCGTCGCGAAGTCCACGTCTTCGACGCCCGACAGGAGACCGCGCACCTGACTCAGCTCCGTTTCATAGGCATCTCCGAGCCCGCCCGCACGCTGGGACAGCGCGCCGAGCTCGCCCGTGGCCGTGAGTACGTTCTCGTGATTGCGATCGAGCTCGACGAGCCACATGTCGAGACGCTCGCGCTGCGCCGTCGGATCGAGTCCCTCGGCGTTCTCAAGGTCCTCGACGATCCCCTGCAGCACGTCAAAGACGTTGACCGTGCCACCGAATGTGACGAGCTCCGTGCCCGCGCGGTGCAGCGAGCGCGTATCCACGTGCAAGACGTTGCCGCTCGCTGCGTCCGTGAGGCGCAGGTCACTCTCAGCGAGCGTCACGCTCGTCCAGTTCGATCCATCGAGCGAAACCGAGGCGGAACCGCTCACCGTCGTCGCGAAGCTCGAGCCGTCCCACGCGCTGAAGTCCAAGCTGACTTGCGCTCCGTGTTCATCCGTGACGCTGACCGTGCCTGTGCCCGATGGAATGTTGAGCAACGCGCCATTGCCGAGCTTGACGGTGCGCGCCGCGCCGTCGACTACGAGCGCGTGCTGTCCGACGAGCGTGTCTTGTGCGGAGTTGCCGAGCACGACGCCTCCAACCAAGCCGCTGGCTGTCGTCGCGTCATGGCGAACATGAACGTGCATGTAGCCTGTGCCCTGATCCGCCGTGACGCCGGACGCGAGGCCCGTGAAGCCAGCAAATTGCGTCCCGCTGCGCTGCTGGGCGGCGAAGATCTCGTCGCCGGGGAGCGTGCTGCGAAGGCGCGAGTCGATGCCGACCAAGACCTCCTGTGACTCTTCGTTCCCGAGATAGCGCACGCCGCCACCGCTCGCGACGAACGGCGCCGCGTCGATGGCCGTGCCGCCAAACAGATAGCGGTTTCCGGCTCGTGCATTGCCGATCTCCATCAAGCGGTCGCGGATGAGCCCGATCGAGCCCGCGAGGAGCCGCCGGTCGTCCGCCGAGGCCGTTCCGTTCATTCCTTGCAGAAGCGAAGCGCGCGCCTCCGCCAGCAGACCACCCGCATCCTGCAGCAGCCCGGAGGCCGTATCGAGCATCACCTGCGCGCCTTCGACGGAAGTGCGGTTGCGCTCCGCCGCGGCGATTTGCCGTCGAAACGCGAGCGCCTGCGAAGCGCCGACGGGATCGTCGGACGGTCGCACGATGCGCTTGCCCGAAGAGATCTGCTCCTGCGAGCGGACCAGAGCACTGAAGTTCGAGAGCAAGCCACGCTGGATCTGCGTGAACGTCGCTTGTTGTGTAGGTCGGATGCTCATGACGTCCTCTAGAGAATGTTCATCAACTCCGAGGTGAGTTCGCTGACGACGCGCAGGTACTGTGCTGCCGCCTGATAGGACTGCTCCTGCTCGATCATGCGCACGAGCTCCTCGTCGGTGTTGACGCCCGAGACTTGATCGCGCCGCGTCTCGAGGCCGTCGAGCAGGAACTGCTCGGCTTCCTGAGCACTGGCCGCCGCATCGATCTCGAGCGCCACGCCGCTCACGATGCCCGCGAGTGATTCGTCGAGCGACTGGTGGCCGAGCGCGGCGACGTGCTGCGACTCCACTTCGAGCAGACGCAGGATGTTGCCGCCGTCGCCCGCTGCGCCGGAAATCGAGGCCGCCAAGAGGTTGGGGTCGCGCACGAGATCGTCGCGGACCGCAAGGTCCTGCGCCGTCGAGCCCGTGAACATCGAGTTCATGCCGAGCGCGACGAGTACGTCGGAGGTGTCGGAGTCGGCCACCACATCGAGCTGGAACGCGTCGCGCGCCGTCGCGGAGACGTCGCCGAACGCGAAGGCGATCTTCACACCGTCGCGGATCTCGAGCTCGTCACCCGGCGTGTACCCCGGGCCGACGTCGAGCTGACCGACAGGCTGGCCGTCTTCGTCGAACACCTCGATCCGCAGACCCGGCGTAGTTCCGATCGTGCCATCCATGTTCGGACGGAAGGTCCAGCGCGCATTGGCCGAGCCCGTGTAGCTGCCCGTGATCCGCGGAGCAACGGACTGATCGGCGCCGCTCACGGTCGTGCCGGCACTCCAACCGAGAGCAGAGAGAGCGCTGCCTCCCGCGAGCTGAAACGACTGACTCGCGCCGGTGCCGATCGACTGCACCACGAGTGCGCCGTCCTGCGCGGTCGCCGTGAGCCCGGAGGTCTGGAAGCCCGCGTCCGCGCGAAGTACGGCGGCGAGCTCCTCGGCCGTGGCTGCTTGGATGTTGGCGAAGCCCGCGCCGCTCAAGCTCACCGAGAAAGCACCGTTGGCGCCCACGAAGTCCAACGACTGACCGACGTCGAGCGCGAAGGGCTCCTTGGCGGTCGCGATCGAGGCCTTGCCGCCGCCGAAGCTCCCAAGGCTGTCGGGCGCAGCATCGAGACGCGCGCTGAAGTCGAAACCATAACCGGCATCCGCGACGATCTGCAGTCGTCCGCTCGTATCGATGCTCGCCGAGAGCGAAGGGATCGCACTCAAGGCGTCGACGAAGTCGCCGACCGTCGTGCGATCGGCGTCGATGGCGATGCGATGCTTGCTCAGCGCGCCGCTCGCGCGGTCCACGACGTTGACGAAGAGCTCGCCGCTCGTGACGTCGAAGGGCAGTCCGGCGCGGGAGAGCAGCTCGTCGCTCACGCTTCCGTCCCCACTGTTGTCGTGAAGCACGTTGTCCGAGACCAGCACAGAAAACGAGCCGGAGCGCGGGATGCCCGTCGAATGCACGCGGTTCGCCTCCAACGCGAGGTTGCGTGCAAATGTATCGAGCTGGCTCGACACACCCGGCAGGTAGTTGGTTTGGAGCGCGAGCAGACCGCCGAGGCGACCGCCGAGCGAGTCGATCGGCTGTCCGTCGATCGAGAGCGTCACGTTCCCGCTGGCAGGGTCTCCGCCGAGCGAGAGCTCCTCCACGGAGGTGGGGCTCACGAGGATGCGGCCTCCGACCAGGACGCGCACCGCGCCGCGCGCGTCTTCGACCGAGCGCACGTCCACGAACTGCGAGAGTTCCTTGATGCGTTGATCGCGCTGATCCCGCAGGTCGTTGGCCGTGGATGTGCCGAGTTCGCTGCTCGTGATCTGACGGTTGAGGTCGCTGATCCGCCGGGCGAGGGCATTGACCTCTTCGACCGTCGCATCCATCTGCAGGAACACGTTGCGCTGCAGCGACTGCACGTTGCCGGCCGCCTGGTTGATGGACGATGCGACCCCCACCGAGGACTGCACCGCGCCCGTGCGCAGCACCGGGTCCTCGGGCGCCGTCGAGAGCGACGCGAACGACTGGAACATCTTCTTGAAGAGCGCCGGCATGCCGCTCTCGCTCGTGCCTCCGAGGAAGCTCTCGACGGTGGAGATCGTCTCCAAGCGGGCGCCGATGCGGCCGAGCGAAGAGACCTGCGAGGAGATGCGGCCCTGCAGAATCGAGTCGACCGTGCGGGTGATCGTGTCCGCACTCACGCCGGTGCCCTGCAGCAGCCCGCGCAGACGCACGGGCGAAGCGGAAGAGACGTGGAGCGACTGGCGGGAGTAGCCCGCCGTGTTCGCGTTGGAAAGGTTGTGGCCGATCGTCTCCAAGTTCGCCTGCGAGGCGAGGAGCGACTTGAGGCCGATGTTGATGCCGAGGTTCGACATGGGGCTCAGCCCTCCGCGTTGATCAACGTGCCGCCTTCGGTGAGAGACGCGCCGTCGCCGCCGTCGACGAGAACGGCCTGAAGCACTTGCGACGTGACGCGCTGGTGCAAGCGCGCGACGAGACCGTTGCGCTGACTCTGCCGCGCAACGCTGCCTGCGGCGTGCTGGAGATCCTCGCGTTGCCGCGCAAGTCGGCGGCCTTCATCGCCGACGCGCTGGACGATGCTGCCGAGCGTGAGCGTCGCAGGCGCGACGCCCCACACGTTCGCCAGCGCGGTCAAGAGCTCCGTCCGGCGCTCGGCGCGACGCGCCTGCGCGATAATCTCGCGGTCGAGCGCAGCGGTGGCCTCGACGATGCGCGCCGAATCGTGCGAGCGGAGCGCCTCGCCCTGAGCCTCGAGCGCCGCGAGCACGCGACCCTGCGCGCCGATTTCCTCTTGCACGTGAGCTTCGAGTTGGCGCAGGAGCGTCATGACTTGGTTCATTGCGCCACCTCAGAATGCTTGCCTTGGATCGAGAAGCGGATCGACTGCGCGAGATCGAGGGCGCCCGTGTCCGCGAGAGACTTGCCGACGTGCTGGTCGAGCCAGCCTTCGTACACATCCGAGCCCGAGCCGCTCCCGAAGAAGCCGCCGTCGAGCCCGCGACGCATCTCGCGGACCATCATGGTCGCGAGGAGCTCTTCGAACATCTTGGCGGCCTTTTCAGGATCGCCCGCACCCGCGGCGGAACGCGCACGCTCCAGCCCCGCGCTCTGCGCGTTCGCGACCGCATCGCTCGCGCGTGCAGCCATGTCACCTTGGATCGGTTGCATGTTCACGCTCACATCCGGCGGACTTCGGCGAGCAAGAGCCCCGCCTGATTCATCGCCTCGAGGATTTGGATCAAGTCGCGCGGCGTCGTGCCGAGAACATTGAGCACCTCGACGACCTCGTCGAGTGTGACCGCGCCGGGGACCGTCACCAGAGCGTTGTTGCCCTCCTGCACGTTGATGTCCGTGCGGGGGTTGGTCTGCGTCGTGCCACCGGAGAGCGGACCGGGCTGGCTCGTCTCCGGAGATTCCGCGA
>JBIKYW010000032.1:0-13215 GCA_044355055.1 Planctomycetota bacterium
CGTGGGCGTCATCTGGAACCTGTGCATCCTGATCGCCGCGATCTTCCGCAAGATCCCGCAGGAGAAGTACATGAAGGTCGAGCTCGCCGGTCTCTACTGGCACTTCGTCGACCTCGTCTGGGTTCTGCTCTTCACCATCGTCTACCTGATGTGAGCGGAGGAACGCACATGGCACACGGCAAGGACCTGGGTTACAGCATCTTCCGCATCTTCGTCATCCTCTTCATCCTCACCGCCGTCGAGGTGGCGTGGGGCATGTTCCTGCGCGAGCCGCGCTGGCTTCTGTGGAGCGGTTTGCTCGTCTGCGCGGTGTGGAAGGGCCTCTTGATCCTCATGTACTTCATGCACATGCGGTTCGAGAAGATGATCGTTTGGTCGCTGATCCTCCCGACGCCGCTGCTCGTCGCGGTCGTGCTCTTCGCGAACATGCCGGACACGGTGTTCAACGAGAAGCGCGACTACAAGATCGGCTACCTGATCGATCAGACGGGCGAGGTCGTGAACGGCCTCGATCCCGAGCACCCGGCCAAGGGCCGCGGCAAGCCGCACGGTCATCAGCCCGAAGGCGAGTCGGCCGGGCACTGAGCGGATGTTTGCGAACGCGCGATCCTTCATCGCGGCGACCCTCGCGGTCGCCGCGCTCGTCTCCGGTGGTTGCTCCAAGGAGGCCGAGACGTCCACGTCGACGAGGCTGCGCCTCGATGTCGAGGCGGCTTCGACCTTCCGCGGGGATGCCCTCGCAGAGTTCACGCTCACCGACCAGCTGGGTCGCTCGGTGACGCGCGCGGACCTCGCGGGCGCGCCGGTCGTGCTCGACTTCATCTTCACGACGTGCACGGGGCCGTGCCCGCGCGTGTCCGCGCACATGTCGCTCGTGCAGGAGCGGACGGCGGGCTCGAAGATCTCGCTCGCGAGCTTCTCGGTCGATCCGGAGACCGACACGCCCGAAGTGCTCAAGGCGTATTCCGAGGAACATCACGCCGACCCGCAGCGCTGGCGCTTCCTGACCGGCGCGGAGGAGCAGATCGACGCGGTACTGCGCTCGCTGTGGCTCGCGCGCAGCAAGTCCGAGGAGGCGGCGCTCGGGATGCGCGTGACCCACTCGACGCGGCTCATCGTGCTCGACGCCCGGGGCGCGGTGCGCGGCATGTACGACGGCGAGAGCGAGCAGGGCGTCGACGCGGCCGTCGCGCGCGCTCGCTGGTTGCTGGAGCACCCCGACGCATGAACGTGCACCTGCCTGCGGTCAACGCCACGCTGAACGGCATCGCGGCCCTGTTCCTGGTCGCGGGTCTGCTCGCGATTCGCAGTGGCCAGCGCAAGCGCCACGAGCACTGCATGAAGCTCGCCTTCGTGGCGAGCGCCGCGTTCCTCGCCTGCTACCTCTACTACCACTTCGCGATCGCCAAGGGCCAGCCGACGCGCTTCCACGGCGAAGGCGCGGCGCGCGCGGGGTACCTCGCGTTGCTCCTGTCGCACACGGTGCTCGCGGTCGTGAACCTGCCGATGGTGCTCCGCACCTTCTGGCTGGCGCACAAGGAGCGCTGGGACGACCACCGCAGGCTGGCGAAGTGGACGTTCCCGATCTGGCTGTACGTCTCGGTGACGGGCGTGGCGGTCTACGTCGTGCTTTATCACCTGAATCCGGCGTCGGCGGTATCCTAGGATCCTCGCACCTATGAAGAGCTTGGCCCGCCGCAGCCTGCGAATCGCCGCGCCGCTCCTCGCGGTCGTGGTGCTCCGCGCGACGGGCTATGCCTGAGAGAGCTGCAAGGAGGCGGTCGCCTCCGACGGTGGCAACCTCGCGGCGGGCATCAACGCCAGCGTGCTCTTCATGATCTCGATGGTGTTTCTGATCCCCGCGGGCTTCGGCTTCGTGGTCTGGCGCTCGTTCAAGAGCGCGGAGGTCCGGCGCGCGCGCGGGGAGCAGATCTCGACGCCGGGCGCACTGCGCTGGGAATCCGACGACACGCGAAGCTGAAGCGTCGCGGCGCGCGGAAGAAAATCTGGGAATGGCCGCGACCGCGGCGCTCGACGAGCGACGGGCACCTCACGGAGGAGGTGCGAGGCGTGTCGGAGACAAAGCGCGGGGTGGACGGTGTTGGCGATGCGGGAACGTCGTGCTCGACACCCGAGCATTCGGGCGCGCGGCGGACGGGAGGCGGCCGATGGGCGCGATCGGTGGCTTGCGCTCGACGGTGGGGGCGCATCGGCGGATGGACGTTGCTCGGGGCCTTCGGGAGTCTCGGAGTCGGGGCGCTCGCTCGGTCTGGGGCCGAACTCGATAGATCGAGCGACGTCGCTGGCTGGGCCATCGACCGCGACGGCGGCGCACTGGTCGCGTTCGACGCGGAGCGGCTCAAGCTCGCTCGCTATCCGCTCCCATCGCCCGTCGAGCTTGCGCTGGACGTGGAGGAGCGACTGTGGGTCGCCTGCGCGGGGCTGGAGGGCCCGCTCGGTCCGCACCGACTGATGCGCGTCGATGGCGCGACTGGCTCGGTGCTGCGCGAACTTGGAACCGGACCGCTGCTCGACTTGGAAGCGGGTGAAAGTGCGGAGCGCGGCCGCGGAGAGGCTTGGTGGGTCGCCCTCGCGGGTTCGGCGGAACGCGAGGTTTCGCGCCTTTCGGCTGCGGGATCCCTAGCGCTCGTCGAACGCTCTGCGGACGCGTTCTGCGTCGCCGGGCAGCGCGGCGCCGTGCTCGTCGGATCCGAGACGGGCGAGCTGCGCCTCTACGGGCCGCAGGGCCAGCGGCTCGCCGCTCGCCCGTTCGGTGGAGTGATCAGCGACCTCGCTCCGGGCCCCGAAGAGGGCACATGGTGGGTCCTCGATGCGCACGGCAGCGCCACGGCGCATCGCGTGGCTCTGGTCGAGCGCGATCTTCGCTCGCGCTGGGAGCGCAGCGCGGGTGTCTCCGCCATCTACCTCGCCCCGGTGCCGCGGACGGAGCGAGTCTGGCTCTCCGACGCCACCGGCGCCCGCGTGCGACGATTCGGGCCGGCAGGGAGTTTGGAGTTGGCGCACGTCGCGTTGCCTCACTCTGGAGCGACCCGCGCCAGTGCCTCCTTCGACGGCTCGCTGTGGCTCGCCGCACCGGGCGCGCTCTTGTGCGTCGATGGCGCGGGAGTGGTGAGCCCCGGCCAAGGAGGCTTCGACTTTGTCGTCGACGTGGTGCGGCGGGAGGCGCGCTGATGACGCGCCTCAAGGGCTCACTCGCCTTCGAGCTTGATCCCGTGCTTTTTCATGCGCCGCCACAGCGTGGTGCGGCTGACGCCGAGCTCCCGCGCGGCTTGGTCGAGCCGTCCGGGGTTGCGCTGGACGGCGCGCAGGACGATCTGGTACTCGCGGTCGCCGAGGTGATCCGCGATGCCCTTGTCCTCGACGAGGTTGGACTGCCGCAGCGCGCGCTCGACGGACTCGACCGAGATTTCCCCATCCACCGAGTGGGTCGCGGCGTTCGCCAGTACCGCGAAGAGCTGCGTGACGTTGCCGGGGAATTGATGGGACGAGAGCAGCTCGATGACGCCGGAGCCGACGCGCACGGAGCGACCCTGCTCGCTGGAGTGCGTCTCCACGAAGACGGCCACGAGGCCGGGCAGGTCCTCGATGCGTTGACGCAACGGCGGCATGTGCAGCGCCGCGCACTCCTTCAGGCCGCCGAGGTCGCTGGGCAGACGGCGCGAGTTGAGCAGCTCGATGGGGGGCTCGTCGCTCGAAACGATGACGCGGCAGTCGAGGTCGACCACCTTGTCGCCGACGTCGAGCTTGCGCGTGACCAGCGCTGCGCCCAAGCGCACTTGGAGGTCGGTCGGAAGGGCCTCGATCGAAGCGATGTGCACGGACCCGCGTTCCACCTTTTCCAGCATGCCGCGCCGCCGACGTCCGCCGGGGGTGCGCGCGCCGAAAAGGGCGGCCTCGATGCCGCCGGGCGGCGGGACTCGCGCGTCGAGCAGCGCGAACTCGGCGCTGCGGCGCTCGCTGGAGTAGTGCACGGTGCGCGCGAGGAAGCGGCGCCCGCTGCCGGGCTCGCCGAAGATCACCAACGGCTCGGTCGCGTCCTTGACGCTCCGCACGGCCGCCACGAGCGCGCTCATGCGCGGACTCTCCGCGACGAGGTTGTGCATGTCGAAGCGCGAGCGCAGCGCGGAGTGCAGGCTGTGCACCTCCGACTCCAGCTTGCGCCGCGTCAGGATCGAGCGCACGCGAGCCAAGATCTCCTTGGGCTTGAGCGGCTTGATCAGATAGTCCGCCGCCCCGAGCGCCATCGCGTCGATCGCACCGTCGAGGCTGCCGAAACCGGTCATGAGCACGACGTCCGTGCCCGGGTGAACTTTGCGGATCTCGCGCAGGAACTCGACGCCGTCCATGCCCGGCATACGGATGTCGGACAGCACGAGGGCGTGGGGCTCGCGTGCGAGCACTTCGAGGCCCGCGCGCGCATCGGACGCCTGCGAAACGGGATAGCCCTGGGAGCTCAGGACCTCCGACAGAGTCTCCAGCACGAGCGGCTCGTCATCGACAATCAGAATGCGGTCGAGCATGGTGGGGCAGAGCCGAGGGCTGAAGCGGGGGCTCGGGCAGGGGGGAAGCGCGGGAACTTGGCGTCCGGTTGTACTCCTCGTGCTCGCGGGGCTCAAGCGCGCCGCGCCGAGTCCCGAGAGGGTCAGCGGCGCACCTGCGACTCGCGCTGGGCGAGCCGCGTCAGCGCGATCCACGACTTGGCGTCCTGCGAGCAGAGCTCGAGTGCCAGGGCGAGCGGAACGATCCGTACCGAGAGCTCCTCGTCGGCATCTTGGGGTGCGCGATCGACGCCGGCTGGCCGAGGGTCGCGCACGACGAAGAGGTGCAGCTCCTCCGAGCAGAAGCCGGGGGCGGGAAAGAAGCTGCCCAAGGATTCGGGGTGGGAGCCGCGCAGTCCGGTTTCCTCCTCGAGCTCGCGCAGCGCCGCCGATTCGGGGGCCTCGCCCGCCTCCAGCCGCCCGGCAGGGATCTCGAGCAGCTCGCGTCCGATGGCGTGGCGGTACTGGCGGACCAGCGCGACGGAACCGTCGGGGAACAGAGCCACGACTCCGACCGCGCCGGGGTGGCGCACGATCGAGAGGCTCTGGCGCAGCCCTGAGGCGAGCTCGATCTCTTCGCGGACCACGTCGAATACCCGCCCGCGGTGGAGGGTTTCAGAACGGAGTACGCGCGGCGGCACTTCCGCAGAGTCGTGGGGCAGATCCATCGCGACAAGCTAACGCGCCGAGCGCGCGGGGGCCGCGCGCCGTCGTGGCGGCCCCCCAAAGCTCGGGGTTAGGAAAGGGCTCCCCCCGCGTTCAACGCCCGCCGCCGCGGGAGCCCGCGAGCTCCTCGCCCGGGCGTCGCGACAGCGGCCGACGCGTCGGCTCGGGGAGCTCTTGGATCATGCGATCGAGCCCGGCCATGAAGGCGACGATCGAATTGGCGACATCGTTGCGCCCGTGGTCGTGGGCGAGCTGCGCGAACTCGCGCAGCTTCTTGTGCAGCTTGGGTGCTTCGCGCAGCACGATTTGGTCGGGGCGCGAGGCCTCGACCGCCTTGGAGCGGAGCATCTCGATCTTGGCCTGCAGGGCCGCGATTCGTTCTTCGTCGGAGCGTCGATTCACCATGGGTGTTCGGTGCCTTCTCGCATTCGTGATCGGAGGAGAGTGTGGAGCGAGCGCTCCAGAGGCCAAGACGAGCGAGCTCGCGCTGGGGGGGGGCGAGCGGCAAGATCCAACCGGGAATCGCCACGCCGAAGCGCTCGCGTGTTCTCGGCTGACCTACCTACGGGCTGCGGACAGACTGCGAGGGTCGTCCTTAGACGCGAAGGGGAAAGTAGCCTCTGTCGACCTGAAATTTAGCACGGCCTGCACCGGATTCCCAAGGACTCGCCCCGAGCGCTCTCGGTTGCCGCTTCCGTCCGTTCCCCGTACCCTACGGAGCCTGACGAGGGTGCTCCGCCGTGCGCGAGGGCCAACTCGGCGCAGGACCGAGGCGCAGCCGTGGACCACGACGTCGAACGTATCCTTTTCAACGAAGCCGAGATCCGCCTAGGCACCGACCGCGTCGCAGCCGAGGTGACGGCCGTCTACCAAGGGCGCCCGTTCACCGTGGTGAGCGTGCTCAAGGGCAGCTGCATCTTCGCCTCCGACCTGATCCGTCGCATTCCGATCCCCTTGGAGCTCGCCTTCGTGAGCGCCTCGAGCTACGGCGACGGCACCCAATCCGGCCAACTCGCTCTCAATTTCTTCCCGGCCGAGAGCGAGATCGCGGGGCGCAACCTGTTGCTCGTCGACGACATCTTGGACACGGGCAAGACCCTCTCGCGTCTGGTGGCGGAGATGCGCAAGCGCGGAGCGGCCGAGGTTCGAACCTGCGTGTTCCTCGACAAGCCCGCGCGGCGCGCCGTGCCCTTCCAAGCCGACTTCCGCGTGTTCGAGGTCGAGGACCTGTTCGTCGTCGGCTACGGCCTCGACTTCGCGGGCCACTATCGCAACCTGCCCTATGTCGGGGCGCTCAAGCGCGAGTGCTACGAACGCCCGCGCGGCGCCGCGCACTAGGAACCGCGTGGTGCGAGTCTCTCCCCGAGAGGCCTCGCTCCGAGCGACCCCCGACGCCATGCAACCCTACACCGTGCTCCCCGAGCAGATCGGCATGGAACTCGATGAGTTCCTGAGCCGCCTGTACCCCGGCGTGCACAAGCGGCTCCTCCGGCAGCTCGTGCGCGAAGGACGCATCACCGTGAACGGGCAGGATGCCCATCCCGGACATCGACTGCGCGACAACGAGGTCGTGCTCGTCGACGTCGAGGACGAGGAGCTGCCCGAGTACGCGGAGCCCGAGCGCTGGGAGGGCGAGCTCCCGATCCTCTTCGAGGACGAGCACGTGGTCGCGCTCGACAAGCCCGCGGGGCTCGCGGTCGAGCCCGATCGCTGGGACGACACGCGCCCCAACGTCGTGGCAGCGCTGACGGACCTGCTCGAGCAGCGCGCCGCTCAGGGTGGCGGCGAGCCCTTCCGGCCACGCCTCGTGCACCGCCTCGACCGCGACACCAGTGGCGTGCTCGTGCTCGCGAAGACGATCGAAGCGGAGCGCGCGCTCGGCGCCGCATTCGAGGAGGGGCGCGTGAACAAGCGCTACCTCGCGCTCGTCGAGGGAGAGCACCCGCTCGAGGACGGGGCGGTCGAGGAGATCGCCCTCGCGCTCGCGCAAGACCCCAAGCGGACGGGCCAGATGTGCGCGCGCCGCGACGGCAAGGAGGCGCTCACGCTCGTGCGCGTCGCGCAGCGCTTCCGTGGATTCACGCTCGTCGAGTGCGAGCCGCGCACCGGCCGCACGCACCAGATTCGCGTGCATCTCTCGGCCAAGGGCTTCCCGCTCGCGGTCGATCCGCTCTACGGGCGACGCAAGACCTTGCTGCTCTCCGAGCTCAAGAGTGGCTACCGCAAGAAGCCCGGTCAGGTCGAGACGCCCCTGATCGACCGGCTCACGCTGCACGCCGCCAGCCTCGAAATCCCCTCGATCACGGAGCCCGAGCGTACGCTGCGCGTCGAAGCTCCTCTGCCGCGCGATCTCGTGCGCACGCTCAAGCAACTCTCCAAGGTGAGGCCCCCGCGCCGATGAAACTGAAATCTAGGGCCGCCGACTTCCGCGTCCGCGAGCTGCTCGGCCCCGACGTCCTGCAGAAAAAGGGCGAGTTCCGCGTCTACCGTGTCATCAAGCGCAAGCTGACCTCGCTCGAGGCGGCGGAGGTGCTCGCACAGGAAGCGGGCCGCGGCGCCGGCGAGATCGCGATGTGCGGCCTGAAAGACCGCCAAGGCGTCACGACGCAGTACATGTCGATCCGCCACGGGCCGGAAGTCAGCGTCGCGGGCAGCGACGTCAAGATCGAGACGGTCGGATTCTCGGCCAAGGAACTCGACTCGAAGGACAGCACGGGCAACGCGTTCGAGCTCGTCGTTCGCGACCTGCACACCGATGAGCTGGCGGCGCTGCGCACGAACCTCGCGCGGATCCGCAAGCAGGGCGTGATCAACTACTTCGACGAGCAGCGCTTCGGGAACCTGCGCCACGGTCAGGGCTGGATCGCGCTCGATCTCATGAAGGGGCAGGCCGAGCGCGCGCTCAAGATGCTGCTCGCGGCGCGCTCGCTGCACGACGATCCGCGCACCAAGGTGCTCAAGGCTGCGCTGTGGGAAAACTGGGGCGACTGGTCTGCCTGCCGTGACATCGCCGGCAAGCTCGGCCAGCACCACTCGGTGTTCGAGCACCTGCGCCGCCACGTGGACGACTTCGCCGGAGCCTTCTACCACGTGGGCTCGCGCGTGCGCCTGATCCACCTCTACGCGTACCAGTCGCACGTGTGGAACCGCGCCGTGGCGGACTTCGTGCGCGAGCACGTGCCGCTCGACAAGCGCGTGGTGCTCGACAGCGAGGAAGGGCCGCTCATCTATCCGGCCGAGCGCGACCTGCTGCCGGTCGCCAAGGATGCGACCTTCCGCTTGCCCGGGCCGGGTCTCGAAGACGTGATCGACCCGGTTCAGCGCGGGCTCTTCGCGGACGTGCTCGCCGCCGATCGCATCCGCCCGCCGCAGTTCCAGATCGAGGGCGTCAGCGGCATGGCGCTCAAGGGCGAGGATCGACCGCTCTTCGTGTTCCCCGCGCACCTGCGCGTGCGTCCGCCCAAGGCCGATCCGCACCACCGCGCCGCCGCGATGGTCGGTGTGCGCTTCGAACTTCCGCGCGGCGCGTACGCGACGCTCGTGGCGCGGCGCCTGTTCGAAGTGCCGGGGCGCGCTCCGCAGTCCCTCTCGGAAGTGCAGGGTCGCGAGCTCGAAGAGGATCGCAGCGAGCCGCTCGAAGGTCGTGCGCCTCGCCGCGACGAGCGAGGTTTCGACGGCCCGCTGCGCCGTGCCCCGCGCGAGGACCGCCGCGGTCCCCCTCGCCGCGACGAGCGAGGTTTCGACGGTCCGCCGCGCCGCGGCCCGCGCGATGATCGCCGCGGTCCGCCTCGCCGCGATGAGCGTGGCTTCGACGGCCCTCCGCGCCGCGCTCCGCGCGACGATCGCCGCGGTCCGCCGCGCCGCGACGAGCGCGGCTTCGACGGTCCGCCGCGCCGTGGCCCGCGCGATGATGGTCCCCGTCCCGTGCGCCGTCCGCGCAGTGGCCCGAGAGGTTGAGCATCCAAGGAGTCGTGTGTCATGAGTGAACCGCTGACGATGGGCGTGATCGGGGGCTCGGGTCTGTACGAGATCGAGGGCCTCACCAACGTGAAGGAGGTGGCACTCGCGACCCCGTTCGGTGCGCCGAGCGACGCCTTCGTCACCGGCGAGCTCCACGGCGTTCGCATGGTGTTTCTCCCGCGTCACGGTCGCGGACACCGCATCTCGCCCTCGGAGATCAACTTCCGCGCGAACATCTGGGGCCTGAAGAAGCTCGGCGTCACGCGCGTGCTCTCGCTGTCGGCCGTCGGCTCGATGCGCGAGGACATCCACCCCGGCGACTTCGTGGTGATCGACCAGTTCATCGACCGCACGCGCCATCGCGCCGACACGTTCTTCACGGACGGCGTGGTTGCGCACGTGATGTTTGCGGATCCCGTCTGTGCGCAGATGCGCGCGGTTGCGCTCGAAGCAGCGCGGTCGGTGGGCGTCAAGGTCCACGACGGCGGCACGTACGTGAACATGGAAGGCCCGCAGTTTTCGACGCGCGCGGAGTCGAAGCTCTACCGCTCGTGGGGCGTCGACGTGATCGGCATGACGAACCTGCAGGAAGCGAAGCTCGCGCGCGAAGCCGAGCTCTGCTACGCGACGATCGCGATGGCGACGGACTACGACTGCTGGCACGAAGAGCACGAGGCTGTGACGGTCGAGGCCGTGATCGCGGTAATGGGCAAGAACGTCGGCAACGCGAAGGCCCTCGTGAAGGCCGCTGCACCGCGCCTTCCCTCCGCGCGCAGCTGCGCGTGTGGCAGCGCACTGGCTCACGCGATCATGACTGCGAAGGACCGCATTCCGCAGTCGGCGCGGGAGCGGCTCGGGCTCTTGATCGACAAGTACGTCGGTCCCGCGGCGAGCTGAGTCGCGATGGGACGCGCAAGCCGCACGCTCGCCGCCTGCGCGCTCGGCGCGTGGACGCTCGCGTGTTCCTCGGGACTCCCGCGCGGCATGGACGAGAACATGCTGCTCGTCGAGGTCGGAGGACCTGAAATCTCCGGCGATTTGCATCGCGGGCCGCCGATGGTCGCCGGCCGCGACGGCACCGCCCGCTTCGTCGAGCCGTTGCTCGAGCGCTTCGAGCGCGAGCGCGCCTTCGAACGCACGCGCTTCATCGACGGTTTCTATCGGGCGCCGGCCAATGACGGCTTCGAAGCAACCCTCGCGCGCGTCGAGACCGACCTTCGAGCCGCGGGGTTCGGCGGGCGGCCGGAGCTCTTGCTGGAGTGGCTGGAGCAGCCGCTCGCAGGACGTGGCGACGCCGAAGGTCGTGCGTGGACGCCGTTGCGCGCGCGGCTCTCGATGCAAACCTCGAAGGGGGAGCGCGTGCTGCATGCGTTCGACGCGCCGTCGGGGCGCGACCGCGTGATGCTGCCCGTCGGCACGCCGAGCTGTGACGTCGAGGGGCCGCTCGCTTTTTCGGTCGACGAGGTGGATCCCGGCGAGCTGCTCGTGCTCTCGGGCTCGCCGCGGGGTTCGGAGCTGCGAAGGGCACAGGAGCGCGGCGCGGTCGCAGCCCTCAGTGCCTACTTGCCGGAATTCAACGTCGATCCGAGCGGAGCGGAACGCCACGTCGACGCGATCCAGTATCGCGGAACTCAAGGCGACCTGCCGCTGGCGATGATCTCGCGTCGTGCGTTCGATGCGCTGAGAGCCGCGCACGCTGCGGATCCCGCGCTACGCGTCGCCTACCGCGCGGAGGTGCGCTTCGACGAACGTCCGCTGCGGACGCTCGTCGCCACGGTGCTCGGCGAAGATCGCGCCGACGAGGCCGTCGCGATCGCGGCCCACGTACAAGAGCCCGGTGCCTGCGACAACGCGAGCGGCGTCGCGGGCGTGTGCGAGGCAGCGATCGCGCTCGCGGATGCGCTCGAGCAGGGCGCGATCCTCAAGCCCTCTCGTTCCGTGGTGTTCCTCTTCGGCGACGAGTTCACCCAGAGCTCGATGTGGCTCGACGCGACGTTGCGTCGGCCGATCGCAGGCATTTCGGCGGACATGTTGGGCGAGTCGCGCGAGCGGACGGGAGCAGCGCCGTTGCTCGAACGCATGCCCGATCCGGGTGCGGTCACGCCGCTCCCGCCCGACGAGCACACGGCGTGGGGCGGGCGTCCTTATCCGGAGGACAAGCTCGTGGACTGCGGCCTCAACGTGATCGCGCGCTGCGCGCTGCTCGACGTGGCGGCGCTCTCGCCGGAGTGGCGCACGGCCGAGCATCCCTACGAGGGCGGCAGCGACCACACTGAGTTTCTCTCGCGCGGCATCCCCGGCGTGCTGTTCTGGCACTTCACGGACTTCGCGTACCACACGAGCCTCGATCGCATCGAGCATGTCGATGCCGAGGAGCTGCGCCGCATGAGCGTCGCGGTGCTCGCGACGGCGTTGGCGGTGGCCGATCCGCGTCCCGCCGACCTCGATCGCTATCTGCGCACGAACAACGAGGAGCGCAAGCTGCGCGTTCAAGTGGCGCTCGATGCGGGCGACACGGCGCTCGCCGAGCGCTGGCGTCGCTGGAGCGATGGCGCGCGGCAGTGGCTGCGCGTCGAGTGCCTGCGCATTCCCCAACGGGAGCTCGAACCGAGCACCCCGCCCGCTGTTCCATCGGAGGAGTCACGATGAGTTCGAACGACCGTTCGCAGTCTCAAGGTCTCGATCGCCGCGCGCTGCTCGGCGGAAGCGCCGTCGCGGCCGCCGCGCTCGCGTGCCAGTCCGCTCCGGTCGCGGCGCCGCAGCTCCCGGCGCCCGCCGGTCCGATCAGCTCGGCGCCGCGCGCGCGCATCGGCTATCCGGTGATGGTCGGCAGCGCCAATGCGCTCGCGGGCATGAAGCTCCACTATTCGAAGCTCGTCGACGGCGCCGACCCGCTCGACGCGGCGATCGAGGTGGTCAAGGTGACCGAAGCGGATCCCGAGGACACGAGCGTCGGGCTCGGCGGCTTGCCCAACGAAGAGGGCGTCGTGCAGCTCGACGCGGCGGTGATGCACGGTCCGACTCACAACTCCGGTGCCGTTGCGTGCATCGAGAACATCCTGCATCCGAGCGAGGTGGCGAGGCTCGTGATGGAGCGCACCGACCACTGCCTGCTCGTGGGCGAGGGTGCGTATCGCTTCGCGCGCGCTCACGGGCATCCGCACGTGGAGCTGCTCACCGAGTCGACCCGCAAGAAGTGGCTGGAGTGGCGCGAACGCCACTCGGGCGATGACGATTGGCTCCCGCCGGCGGAGACCTCCCGCGATGCACGCTTGCGCCGCACGCTGCGCTACGTCGCGGAGCTCGAGCGCTCGGGCTACGACCACGCGTGGGGCACGGTCCATTGCTCGGCGCTCTCCGTGCGCGGTGAGGTTGCCTGCACGACGACGACCAGCGGGCTCGCGTGGAAAATCCCCGGTCGCGTGGGGGACTCGCCGATCATCGGCGCCGGTCTCTACTGCGACTCCGAAGCGGGCAGCGCTGGGGCGACGGGCCGCGGCGAGTCCTCGATCCTCTCGCTGGCGAGCGCGACGATGGTCGAGTACCTGCGGCGCGGAGCGGCGCCGCTCGACGCGGGGCTGGAGACTGCGCGGCGCGTGGTGCGGCAAGTCGAGCGGCAAGCTCGCTGGCAGCCGGCGTTGATGGGTGCCGATGGAGCCCCGAGCTTCGGGCTGCACCTCTACGTGCTAGGACTCGACGGACGCACTGCGGGGGTCACGCTGAAGGGCGGCGGCAGCTACGCGGTCGCCGATCCGGAGCGCGGTCCTCGGCTCGAGCCGCTCGTTCCGTTGCTCAGCTGAAGCGGCGAGCGAGAGCTCGTCGTCACTGCGCGCGCCGCGGCGGCGTCGCGATTGCGGCGGCGAACTCGCGTTCGTCGATCGCGCCGTCTTCGTTCAAGTCGAGCGCCGCGAGCACGGCGCCCGTGCGAGCACCGAGGCTCGCCGATCCCTGCAAGCGCCGCAGGTCCTCGGTGTCGACCTTGCCGTTGCCATCGAGGTCGAGACGGCGGAAGTGGGGCACGGGCCCTGGG
>JBIKYW010000031.1:0-13215 GCA_044355055.1 Planctomycetota bacterium
GCGTGCTCGGCGCCGCGCTGATCGAGGCCTTCGTGCCGGGCTCATGGCTGCGGCGAGCGGTGGGCCGTTCGCGCCTGCGCCAAGCCCTCGCGGGCGTCGCGGTCGGCACGCCGATGCCGGTGTGCTCCTGCGGAGTGCTCCCGATCTACCGCTCGCTCGTTCACAAGGGCGTCGGAGTGAGTGCGGCGCTCGCGCTGCTCGTCAGCGCGCCCGAGATCGGTGTCGACTCGATCCTGCTCTCGTGGAAGCTGCTCGGACCGGGGCCGACGCTGGCGCGCGTCGCTGCCGCCGCCGTGCTCGCGCTGGTTGTGGCGCTCGTCGTCGGTCGCATCGCGGAGCGCGACGGCAGCCGATTCGAGAGCGCGCCGGTCGACGAGCCGCGGCCGCAGGGCGCGGTGGCATCGCTGCGCCACGGCTTGCTCGAGACGTGGGGGCACCTCTCGCCGTGGATTCTGTTCGGACTCGTGCTCACCGCGTTGGTCGAGCCGTGGATCTCGACGGAATGGGCGCGCAGCACTCCGGCGTGGCTGCAAGTCGTGATCCTGAGCCTCGCCGGAATGCCGACCTACATCTGCGCCACGGCGGCGACGCCCTTCGCGGCGCTGTTGCTCGCGAAGGGCTTCGCCCCGGGCGCTGTGATCGCGTTCCTGCTCACCGGTCCGGCCACGAACCTCACCACGTTCGGCGCTCTCTCTCGGCTGCACTCGCGCGGCGTCGCGTGGGCCTTCGTCGGGACCGCGGCGCTCACGACGTGCGTCCTCGGTTGGAGCATCAACGCCTTCCTCCCGGCCGATTTCGCCCTCGTGGAGCACGCGCACGAGGTGGGCGAGCACGCTCACGGCGCCTTGGCCTGGTCCGCGGCGGCGGTGCTCGGCGCCCTGACGGTCTGGGTGCTCCTGCGCGAGGGCCCGCGGGCCTTCTTGGGCCAGCTCGCGGCGCCCGACGGTTCGGCTCCCGGCCACCATCACCACCATCACCACGGCGAGCACGCCCACGGCGGCCACGCTCCGGCCACCGGGGCTGCGTGTGCTCACAAGGGGCACGAGGGCCACGGGCACTAGCGCCAAGCCCGCTTTGCTCGCCCGCGGTTGACGATTTTCGCGCCGTCGTTACCCTATTTCCCTCTCAAACGCGACCCGAGGGTGCGCCCGTGCGGCCCCTTTCGGACTCGCTCCGCGCTCTCGCTCTCGAGGGCCGCAGCTTGAGCTTCACGACCGAACCCTCTCTTCCTCCCGCCGCATATCTATGACCTCCGCCTCCGCGAACAGCGCCCCGACCAGCGCGTGCGCCAAGCGCCTCGCCCTCTACCGGAACATCGGCATCATGGCCCACATCGACGCCGGCAAGACGACGGTGTCGGAGCGCATCCTGTTCCTCGCGCAGAAGATCCACAAGATCGGCGAGGTCCACGAAGGCGCCGCCACGATGGACTACCTCGAGGACGAGCAGAAGCGCGGCATCACGATCCAGTCGGCGGCCACGCAGGTCGAGTGGAACGGCGTCACGATCAACCTGATCGACACCCCGGGCCACGTGGACTTCACGGCCGAGGTCGAGCGCTCGCTGCGCGTCCTCGACGGCGCGGTCGCGGTGTTCGACGGCGTGAACGGCGTCGAAGCGCAGTCGGAGACGGTCTGGCGTCAGGCGGACAAGTACCGCGTGCCGCGCATCTGCTTCATCAACAAGCTCGACCGCATCGGCGCGGACTTCTACTTCTCGGTCCAGACGATCATCGACCGCCTCGGCGCGCGTCCGGTGCCGATCCAGATCCCCGTGGGCGGCGAGAAGGACTTCCGCGGTCTGATCGACCTCGTGAAGATGCGCTACCTCGAGTTCGTCGAGGACACCGACGGCAAGAAGTGGAACGACCTCGACATCCCCGCGGACATGCTCGACAAGGCGAAGGAATACCGCCACAAGATGCTCGAGTTCGCCGCGGAGAACGACGAGGAGCTGCTCAACCTGTTCCTCGAGGATCAGGAAGCGCCGGTCGAGTTGGTCAAGCGCGCGCTGCGCAACGGCACACTCAAGATGGACATCGTGCCCGTCGTCTGCGGCTCGGCCCTCAAGCACAAGGGCGTGCGCTTCATGCTCGACGCGGTCGTCGACTACCTGCCGACGCCCAACGACGTGCCCTCGATCGAAGGCTCGGTCCCGCGCAAGCCCGATGAGAAGGTCATCCGCAAGCCCGACGACAACGAGCCGCTCGCGGCCATGGCGTTCAAGACGATCGCCGAGCCCACGGGCGACCTGACCTTCGTGCGCGTCTACTCGGGCGTGCTGAAGCAGGGCGAGCGCATCCTGAACCCGCGCACGGGCAAGAACGAGCGCGCGACCCGCATCGTGCGCATGCACGCCAACAAGCGCCAGCCGATCGACGAGATCCGCGCGGGCGACATCGCCGCCGTGATCGGCCTCAAGAACACCGTCACGGGCGACACGCTCTGCGACGAAGACAAGCCGATCCAGCTCTCGAAGATCAGCTTCCCTGAGACCGTCATCGCGATGTCGCTCGAGCCGAAGAAGTCGGCCGACCGCGACAAGCTCAGCGACGTCATCGGCAAGCTGATGCGCGAAGACCCGACCTTCAAGGCGCAGACCAACGAGCAGACGGGCGAGCTCGTGATCGCCGGCATGGGCGAGCTGCACCTCGACATCATCGTCACGCGCATCTCGCGCGACTACAACTGCGAGGTCGTCACCGGCAAGCCCAAGGTGGCGTACAAGCAGCGCCTCGCGAAGGCGGTCGACACCGAAGCGAAGTACGTCCGCCAGTCGGGCGGTCGCGGTCAGTTCGCCGTCATCAGCGTCAAGTTCGAGCCGGTCCAGACGGAAGGCAACGGCTTCGAGTTCGTCGACGCGATCGTCGGTGGCTCGGTGCCGCGCGAGTTCATCCCCGCTGCGGAGAAGGGCCTCGAGCAGGCCTTCAACTCGGGCGGCAAGCTCGGCTACCCCTTCGTCAACGTCCGCGCGACGCTCTACGACGGCAAGTCGCACGACGTCGACTCGAGCGAAATGGCCTTCCAGTCGGCCGGTCACCTCGCCTTCCGCCAGGCGGCGGAAGACAACGTGACACTGCTCGAGCCGATCATGAAGATCGAAGTCCGCGTGCCCGACGAGTTCCTCGGCGCGGTGGTCGGCGACCTCAACAGCCGCCGCGGTGAAGTCAACGACGTCGACGCGCAGGGCAACCTGCGCATCGTCCGTGGCCTCGTGCCGATCGCCGAGATGTTCGCCTACTCGTCGGCGCTCCGCGGCGCGACGCAGGGCCGTGGCTCCTACGCCATGGAGCTGCACGAGTACCGCGACGTCCCGCGCAACATCGCCGAGAAGGTGATGAAGGGCGAGGACAAGTAGTCCGCGCACGTCTGAGTGCATGCCGCGGGCCGTCCGGTCGATTCCGGGCGGCCCGCGGTGCTTTTACGGCATGGCGCTTTGAGGGCAGGCTGCGCGTACTCGTCGGGCCGCGCGCTCGCTATCCTCTGCGCCCATGACGAAGACCGCCCGCCGCCGCTGGTCGCGCGAATTCACGAGCGAAGTCGATGGCATCGCCATCGGCGGGCTCGGACCCGTGCTCGTCCACCTCTACGACCAGCCCGCGGGCGACAAGTGGATCGACGACGCGATCCCCGGAAAGCTCGCGCTGCTCGATCGTGCCAGCGGAGAGCCGAAGTGGACCTCGCCCTGCGAGGTCGGCTACGGACGCGGCTTCGGCGCGGGCTTCGGTCGCAAGAACGACGTGGTCGTGCTCGGGCCGTCGACCTCGGGCAACCGCATCGTGCGCATGTCGATGGAGACGGGCGAGCTGCTCGACGCGGCCAAGCTGCCGGTGTTCGACTCGGCGCTCGTCGGTGCGGACATGTGCGTCGTCGCGGGCCTCGACCGCATCGCCGCCTACGACAGCGAGACGCTCAAGGAACTGTGGCGCTACCAGCGCGAGGGCGAGCGCTACCACGCGATCGCGCGCTCGGGCTCGCGCGTGTTCGTCCTGTATTCGATGAAGGCGACGAAGAAGCGCGGCGTGCTCGCGCTCTCGGCCCAGAAGGGTCGCTTCGACGGCATCGTGGTCGCGCCCAAGCAGCCCACGGTGTACGACGTCACCGCCGACTCCGGCGCGGTGATCTCGCTCGTCGACGACCTCGAGTCCGCGCTCCCGCAGGAGGCGCTGCTCAAGCTGCTCTCGCAGTCGAGCGACGACGACCTCGGTCGCCGCGGCCCGTCGCTGCTCGCGTTCGCGCCCGGCGCGAGCGAGGGCGATGCACCGCTGTGGTTCGAGAAGCTGCGCTTCTCCGATCCCGACGAAGCCGCCGACCTCGCGATCAGCGCCGACAGCGGCAAGCTGTACATCACCACCGGCGCCATGGTCGAGGTGCGCGACTCGCTCACCGGCCGCAAGCTCGGCGACATGGCCGTCCCCGGTCTCGACGAGCGCGTCGGCTGGCAGGTCGCGCAGGGCGCGGGACTGCTCGCCGAGGAAACGCGCGTCTCGATCTTCGAACTCAACGCCTAGTGCCGACGCGCGCGTAGGCTTTCAACCCGTCTTCGATCCACTCACCTCCCGCAACGACGCCATGGCCAAGAAGGACAGCAAGCCGCAGACGGAAGTCGACGCCGACGGACTCGTGGTGCAGAAGTACCGCAGCCTCGTGCTGGTGGTCGTGCCCGCCGCCGACTTCGGTGAGCAGACGCTGCGCTACGCGCGCTCGTCGCTCTACAACGTTCACGTCGGCACGCGCTCCGTTTCGACCCAGATGCAGGACCTCATCAAGGGGGCCTACCAAGACGAGTTCCTCGTCGACGACCTGATCTCGAACGCGAGCATGGAGGGTTACTCCGGTCTCGTGCTCGTCGGCGGCGCCGGTGCGCTGTCGCTCGCGGACGATCCCGCGGTGCTCAAGCTCGTCCGCGACGCCATGGCCGCGGGCAAGCTCGTCGCCGCGTGGGGGCACTCCGTCGCGATCCTCGCCAAGGCCGGCGTGCTCAAGGGTCGCCGCGTGACCGCGCACCCCGCCGTGCGCGAGGCGGTCGAGCGCGCAGGAGCCAAGTGCTCCACCCGTCAGGTCGAGGTCGATGGCAACCTCGTCACGGGCCTCGACGACACGGCCGGAATGCGTCTGGGCAAGGCGCTCGCCGCCATCGTCGGCATCTGAGATCGCCTCCCGAGCCCCCGGCGTGGGGGCACGAACGGCAGCGAGCCGCCTCCGCGACCCCCGCGGGGCGGCTCGCGCAGCTTTCCGGGCGCTGCGTGGCTATCCTATTGGGCCCCAAGAAGCCGCGGACGTGGGCACGACCCGCGCGAGCGAACCCATTCGAGCTACGAGGCTCCCCGTGACGTCCATCCACATCGTCGAAGAACTCGCCCAAGAGTTCTCGATCTCTCCCGAGCAGGTCCAGATCACGCTGGAGATGCTCGATGCAGGTCTGCGTGCCCCCTTCATCGGTCGAGTGCGCGGTGGCGCGACGGGGGGCATCCCCGAGCGCGTGATCCGTCGACTCGCCCAACGCCGCGAGGAGCTCGCGGAGCTCGACCGTCGGCGCGGCACCATCCTGCGTTCCTTGGAGGGCGACGGGAGCCACGCCAAGGCGGACGAGGCGTCGCTGGAGCGCGTGCGCCGCTGCATGGATCGCTTCGAGCTCGAGGACCTGTTCCTCCCGCATCGCCGCCCCGAGCCGGAAGTTCAGCTCGCGCTCGACCGCGGTCTCGGCCGATTGGCCGACGAGCTGGTCGCGCCGCTTCCGAAGGAACTGCGCACGCAGACTGCGGAGGCGCACGAGGTCGACTCGGACGAGGAGCACGCCGCGAGCGAAGCTCCCGCCGCCGAGGCCGCGCCGGAAGCGCACGAGGCCGCACCTTCGACGGAGGCCGTCGAAGCAGCCGCAGCGTCGGAAGCTGCTGGCGCGGAGGTTTCTGCCGAGGCCCAGTCCGAGGCCGCCGCCGAAGCTGCGCCCGCCGCCGCCACCGAAGGCGAGGAAGGCGAGGCCAGTGAGCCGAGCCCGACGGTCAAGGTGAGCCTCGAGGGACTCACGCCCGAGGAGCAGAAGCTGCTCCACGGCGAGTACGAGGTCACGCCGGAGGTCGCGCGACTCTGCGAGCAATACGTCAGCCCAGACAAGGGCCTGCACACGGCCTCCGAGGTGCTCACGGGCGCCCTGCGCATCCTCTCCGATCGCCTCGGCCGCAATCCGCGCCTGCGCGGCACGATTCGCAAGCTGCTGCGGAAGAACGGCGTGGTCGTCGTGCGCCCCATCGCAGAGGACGGCCGTCTCGGCCGCCACCGCGGCATCGCCAAGCTGCGCGCTCCGCTGCGCCAGCTCCAAGGCCACAAGCTGATCGCGATCCGCCAAGCGCAGAAGGAGCGCGCGGTGACGATGGCGATCACGCTCGACCGCCACCTCGCGCTGCCCAAGGTCCGCGCGGCGCTCGGCGCGCACCTCAAGCCCGAGTTCAAGAGCGTGCTCGACAGCGTCGCGCTGCAGACGCTCGAGCGCCGTCTCCTGCCGCTGATCGAAGCGGACGTGCGCTTGGAGATGAAGGAGCGCGCCGACGATGAGGCGCTGCGCTTCCTTTCGTCGCACCTGCGTCAGGTGCTCTTGACCTCGCACCTCGGCCGCAAGGCGGTGTGCGGCGTCGATGTCGGCGCCAAGGGCGACTGGACGATCGCGTTCCTCGACGAGCAGGGGGGCCTGCGTGGCACTCCGGTCAAGATCGAGGTCGGCGAGAAGGACGACGCGACGCTCGGCGCCGAGCTCAAGGCTGCCGCGGAAGCCGTCGGCGAGCCTCGCCCGCTCGCGCTGGCGCTCGGGCACTCGAAGCCGGCGCGCAACTCGCTCGCCAAGCTGCGCGCTGCGCTGCGCACGCTCGAAGACCGCACGCCGGTGATGCTCGTCAACGACGCGGGACTTTCGAGCTACACGAACTCCGAGGCCGCGCGCGGCGAGTTCGCCGAGCTCACCGTGCCCCAGCGCGCAGCCATCTCGCTAGGTCGACGCCTGCAGGATCCGCTCTCCGAGATCCTAAAGGTCGATTCCAAGCACCTCGGTCTGGGCGCGGAGCAGGGGCTCGTCAGCAAGGCCAACCTGCGTCGGACTCTCGACGACACGGTCGAGAGCTGTGTCGCGCTCGTCGGCTGCGACGTGAATCGCGCGCCGCTGTCGGTGCTGCGCCACATGCCGGGTCTCGACGAGGCCACGGCGAAGAAGCTGATCGAGCGTCGCGCCCAGTCGCCGTTCCAAAACCGCGACGAGCTGCGCGCCGAGGGGCTCCTCAGCGAGGCGCAGTGGACGAACTGTGCCGCGAGTCTGCGCATCTCGGGCGGCAGCGAGCCGCTCGACCGCACCAGCCTGCACCCCGAGCAGTACGAGGCGGCGCGCCGCGTGCTCGAGAGCTCCGGCGGCTCGGTCGCCGAGAGCCTCGGTCGTCCGGGCGTCACGAAGGGTCTGCGCCGCGTCGACTTCAACGTCGACGACTCCACGTGGCGCGACCTGATGCGCGAGCTCTGGCACCCCGGCCGCGACCCGCGCGTGCCGCTGCACCTGCCGCGCTTCCTCTCGCACGACACCGATCGCGTGACGCTCTCCAAGGACCGCGTGATCGAGGGAGTCATCTCCAACGTCGCGAGCTTCGGCGCGTTCGTCGACATCGGCCTCGAGCACGACGGCATGGTGCACGTGAGCGAGATCTCCGATCGCTACGTGCGCGACGCGCGCGAGCTCATCAGCATCGGCGACTGCGTGCGCATGCGCATCCTCGACGGGCAGGCGACGCGCGTGGCGCTGAGCCTCAAGAACGTCCCGGATCCCGAGCGTCCGCCGCGGCGCGACGAGCGCGGAGATCGTCCGCAGCGCGGTGAGCGCGGCGAGCGTGGTCCGCGCGGGGATCGCGGCGATCGCGGCGGTCGACGATTCGAGCGTGAGGAGCCCAAGGCGCCGGTGCGCGCCGCGACCTCGCGCCGCGACGGCCTCGCGGGCACGGGCGGCGGCGGTGGTCGCCGCGGCTTCGGCGGCGGCAAGGGCGGTGGCCCTCGCGGCGGCGGCGGAGGCGGGCAGGGTGGCGGTGGTCGTCCGGGTGGCGGTCGCCCGCCGTTCAAAGACGCGGCAGCCCAAGGCGAGCGCGAGGAAGGTCTCTCGCCGCAGGAGCTGCGCGCGCTTGGCGCGAAGAAGGCCATCAACAACCCCTTCGCGGGCCTGAAGAAGCTCGTGCAAGGCGAAGGCGAAGCGCCCGCGGGCAGCTAGTCGCGCGCGCAGCTTGCGCTGCGCACACAGAACTTCGCGGGGGAGCCCGACCGGCAAGGTCGGACTCCCCCGCGAGACGTTTCCGAGAGCGCGAACTAGCGCGTGCGGCTCTGGCCGAGCAGCGCCGCGAGCGCGGGGTCGGCGAGCAGGGCCTGCAGCTGGCTCAGCTTCGCAGCGACGTCGGTGACGCCGGGGACCGTGTCGAGCGTCGGCGTCGTTTCGCCCGTGCTCGAAGCCTGCTGGTTCGCGCGCGACGTGGCGGCGAGCTCGCGCGCGAGCGAGTCGGTGTTGGCGTCGAGCGCGTCGAAGTCGAGCGCGGCGTCGAAGGAGGTCTCCTGACTCGTCGACTGCGGCAGCGCCGACGGAATGCTCTCGTCGCCGAAGCTGTCGAGCACGCCGAGCGAGCCGAGCGCACCCGCTTCGGTCGAACCCTCGCCGACGTCCCAGCAGGGCACTTCCTCCGTGCCGTGGGTCGCGCTCGCGTCGGTGCTCGTGCTCGTGGTCCACTCGCTGCCGTTCCAGCCGTTCGACGCGAGCTGGAGCGAGCCCGTACCGGTCGTCGTGTTCGTACCGGTGGACGTCTCCGAGTCGTTCCCGCCGCACGCGGTGGTCGTTTCGTCCGTGCAGCAGGTCGTGTTGTCCGTACCGAAGCTGCCGATCGAGTTCGACGTCGCGTTCGTCGTGGTCAGCGTGCCGTTGCTCTCCAGCACGTTCAGGCGCTCTTCGAGCGTGCGTCGCGTGTGGGCCAGCGTGGTGCCGAGCTCCTCGATTCCTTCTTGGAGCGTGGTGTGGTGCACCTTGAGCTTCTGGTCGATGCGCGCGCCGAGCTTGTCGAGGCTCGCAGCGAGCTGGAACATCGCCTCGGTCGGCGAGAGCGCCTCGCCGTTGCCGCGGGCGTTGGTGAGCTCTTCGCGCACGGCCAGCGTGCACTGCGCGGTCTCCGCGATCTGCTGCTGGAGCGTGTCGAGCGTGGCGCGGGTCTGCGCGAGGTCGGTCGCGAGCTGCTCGAGCAAGAGCGTCGTGGTCGAGTCGTTGGTGTTCGTGCGCGCGAGGCTGCGCTTCGTCCAGCCGAGGGCGAGAAGCAGGGCACCGCCCGTGAAGACGCTCGCGCCGATCGCGCCGTGGGCGCCGAGCCCCGCGGCGAGCTGACCCGCGCGGTACGAGACGTGGGGCAGCGTGGCGATGGCGACGCCCGCGCAGCAGGCGGCCGCGCCCATGGCCCAGAGAAGGCCGTTCCCCGAGGTCGTGGTCGAGGTGGTGGTCGAAGTCGTCGTGGTGGCCGAGGCGTTGGTTTCGTGGGTCGTCATCGTGAGCCTGCGTGGGCGGCGTAGGGGAGCTCGCGGCGTGCCGCGATCCGGACCCCGCCTCTTTCGGCGTTCGCCCTACCGGCCCTTGATGGCGCTGGGGCGGGAAACCGACCGCCGTGCCGCGCTAGAGTGTCCGCCCACATGGCCCGGGCCCGCACCATCCACGGAACTTCCGTCTCCCCCGGGCTGGCCCTCGGGCCCGTCCATGTCGTGCGCGCCGCACCGGACGCGGTGCCGCACTGGTCCGTGGCGGAAGAGGACGTACCGGCCGAGATTTCGCGCCTGCGCCGGGCCATCGCGGTCGCTGGGGACGAGCTCCTGCGGCGCCAACGACTCGTGGCGGAGCAGACCGGCGAGCGGGACGCGCAGATCTTCGCGGTCCACCGGATGATCCTGCAGGACCCTAGCGCCGTGCGGGAGGTCGAGGACGCGCTGCGGGCCGACCGGGTCAACGCGGAGACCGCCGTCCACCAGCTCATCGGCAAGCTGGAGCAGACGCTGCGCCCCCTGGAGGGCAACAGCGTGCGCAGCTACTCGGCGGACCTCTCCGACCCGTGGCGCGAGGTTCTCGCGGCGCTGATGAACGTGGCCCAGCTCGAGCAGGTGGGGCAGGGCAAGGTGATCCTCGCCGCGGCGGTGCTGACGCCGCAGGTCGTGACGTCCGTGGAGCGCGAGCGCCTGCTCGGGATCGTCGCGGAGGCCGGCGGTCGCTTCTCCCACGCGGCGGTGCTCGCCCGCGCCTTCGGCGTCCCCTGCGTGGTCGGTCTGCCGGGGCTCTTGACGCGACTGGAGCAGGGGATGCAGCTCGCTGTCGACGGCGGGCGCGGGACCGTCGAGCTGCGGCCGAGCGAAGAGGCGATCGTCGATTTCGAGGAGCGCAGGGCGCGCCTCGAGGAGCGTCGCGCCTCGCTCGCGGAGCGCGCCGCAGAGCCTGCGCAGACCACCGACGGCGGCGCGCTCGGCGTCTCGGTGAACATCGAAAGCCTGCGGGACTTCGACATTTTCGACGTCTCGCACTCCGATGGCATCGGCCTGTGCCGCACCGAGTTCCTCTACATGGAGCGGGCGCAGTTCCCCTCCGAGGAAGAGCAGTTCCGCATGTACCGCCGTGTGCTCGAGCGCATGGCGCCCAAGCCGGTCACGCTGCGCACCCTCGACATCGGCGGCGACAAGCGCCTGCCGTACTTCCAGACCCCCAAGGAAGAGAACCCTGCCCTCGGCTGGCGCGGCCTGCGCGTCAGTCTCGAGTGGCAGGACCTGCTGCGGGTCCAGCTCCGCGCGGCGCTCCGCGCCGGAGTGGGGCGCGACCTGCGGATCCTGCTGCCGATGGTGGCCTCCTTGGAGGAGGTCGAGGCGACGCGGCGCATCTTCGACGGGGTGCGCGCCTCGCTCTTGGAGCAGGGCTGGGAGGTCGAATCGGACGTGCCGGTGGGGATCATGGTCGAGGTCCCCTCGGTGCTGTTCTGCTTGGACATCCTGCTCCCCAAGGTCGACTTCGTCAGCGTCGGCACCAACGACCTCGTGCAGTACCTGCTCGCGGTCGACCGGGACAACCCGTGGGTTTCGAAGCTCTACGAGCCGCACCACCCCGCCGTGATCCGCGCGCTGGCGAACGTGGCGCAGGCCTCGCGCGCCGCGGGCAAGCCCTGCTCCGTCTGCGGGGACATGGCCGATGACCCGGCGACCGCCGTGCTGCTCATGGGGCTCGGCTACGACTCGGTCAGCGTGGCGCCCTACTTCCTGCCGGAGATCAAGTACGCGGTCCGCCGGACGACGCTGGCGGCCGCGGAAGACCTCGCCCGCGAGGTGCTGGCGCAGGACACCGTGGAGGGGGTCAAGCGCTCCCTCGCCGTGGTGCGCGAGCGGCTCCACTTCTAGGCGGCCGTCGGGCGGGGAACCCCCTCGCGGCGTCCCACCGGCGGGCCCTTGGCTCTCCGAACAGCAGGAAATCGCAAAAAAGCGGCACCTTTTTCCACCTGCCTCCGTCGGAAAGGCCGGAAGCACTTGCTGGAAGTCGCATTTTAGGCAAGCGCGCGGAGGAACAGCCCACCATGCCCCGACTGAACTGGAGCGGAGACGAGCCCGCCCGCGGCACTCGCAAGGGCCGCTGGACGCGAGCCGAGATCGACCGCCTGAAGGACATGTACGGCCTGCGGCCGGAGAGCGCGATCGCGCGTGACCTCGGGCGCTCGCCGGCGAGCGTGCGCAAGATGGCCGAGGAGCTCTTCCAGACGGCGCGCAAGCAGGGTCCGTGGACCGCGGGCGAGATCCAAGACCTCAAGCGCTACCTCGGCGCCTCCGGACCCGAGGTGATCGCGCGCATCCTCGGCCGCGACTCGGGCGAGGTGCAGCAGCAGATCTTCGAACTCGGCCGCATCCAGCAGAACACGCGCTGGACGCGCGACGAAGTCATGGAGCTGCGCCGCCTCTATGGCACGCGCTCGGACGAGGACTTGGCCGCCATCTTCGGCCGCAGCCTCGACTCGGTGCAACGCGTCGCGAAGAAGTACTGCCTCGCGAAGGACAAGGCCTTCCTGAAGCGCCAGCTCGGCGACGGCGCGAGCCGCATGCCGCGCTGGGACGAGGAAGAGCTGGCGCTCCTGCGCGAGATCTACCCCAAGACGCCCAACCTCGAGATCGCCCAGCGCCTCAACCGCTCGGTGAAGAGCATCGTCTCCAAGGCCCACAACCTCGGGCTGCGCAAGGAGATCGAGCGCCTGCGCGAGATGGGTCGAGAAAACGTCAGCCTGCGCTATCAGTAGCGCAGGGCCCTGACGAAGCGAGCGCGCGCGAGGACGGCATCCCGTGGCCGTCCTCGCGCGCGGCTTTTGGGGTCAGGCGAGCAGCTTCATGCAGAAGACGCTGCCGCCGGACTTGAGGAACTCCGACGTCTCGAGCTCGCGCACGACGAAGCCCGCGGCGGCGAGCGCAGCGCAGCTGCGTGTGCAGCCCGCTTGGAGCAGCACGGTGCGCCCATCGGGGCAGCATGCGTTGCACGCGAGACGCTCGCGTGCCTCGCGTGGGTCGGCGGCGATGCGGCGCGGGATGAGACGCTCGACGAGTGCGCGCGAGCGAGGCGACAGCGCTTCGGGGAGCCACAGGCACGCGTCGTGCGAGAGCAACGCCAGCGCTGTGTCGAGGTGATAGAAGTCGGGCTCGACGAGCTCGAGCTGGACGATCGGCACGGCGAGGCGCACGGCGAGCTCGCTCCAAGCCTCCGCGCTCGTGCGAGGACCGACGCCACCCCACAAGAGCCTGCGGCCTGGATGCCACAGGCCGTCGCCCATGCCTTCGAGGCGCTCGTTCGTGTGGAGCTCGAGCGACTCGAAGCCCGCCGCTTCCAGCGCACCGGCGACGTGGGGGACTTCGCCGCGACGCTCGGGCCAGCGCATGTGGGAGCGCACGAAGCGCGCGCGTCCATCCGCGGAGACGTCGGCGGCGACCGGCAGCGCCTGATTGGCGCAGAAGACGAGGTCGGGGTGTCCCGCGAGCGGCGGGATCACGCGCGTCTCGAGGCCGAGCTCGAGAAATGCGCTGCGCAGCGCGTCCCACTGCTCTCGGGCGAGCGCGCGATCGACGCGCTTGAGCGCACCGGCGTCGTCGCGCATGTGCGGGTTGATCGCGTAGGCGACGTCGAACTCCGCCGGGTCGGCCATCCACACCCGACGCGGTGCGC
>JBIKYW010000352.1:0-4113 GCA_044355055.1 Planctomycetota bacterium
CCCGAGGAAGTTTCCAGTTCGAGGCCCAAAACGCCCCATCCGTGCGAGCCGCGGCGCAGCGCTCGCTCCGCGCCGGAGCTCAGCGCAGCGCCTCTTCGAGCGCGGTGGCGCGGTCGGTCTGCGCATCGCGGTACTTCACGATCAGCGCACACGCGACGTGCAACTGCTTCGAAGCAGCCCACTCTCCATTCGCGGGCCGCGTCCCGGGCACGACCACGGCGCGGTCGGGAATCTCCAAGGGTGCGGCGCGAGTGCCGCGCAGCTCGCGACGATTGGGGAGGTCGTAGACGACGGTGCTCGCGGAGAGCACCACGCCCGAAGCGAGCACCGCGCCGCTGCGCACGAGCACGCCCTCGTAGACACCCGTATTTCCGCCGAGGAACGCGTCGTCCTCGATGATCACGGGCCGCGCGCCAGCGGGCTCGAGGACGCCGCCGACTTGCGCACCGGCGGAGAGATGCACGCGCTTGCCGATCTGAGCGCACGAGCCGACGAGCGCGTGGCTGTCGACCATCGAGCCCTCGTCGACGAACGCGCCGACGTTGACGTAGGCGGGCGGCATCACGATCACGCCGGGCGCGAGGTGCGCGCCGCGGCGCACGGACGAACCGCCGGGAACGATGCGCACGCGATCCGCGAGCGAGAACGCGCGCGGACCGATGTCGCGCTTGTCGACGAACGTGAGTGCTCCCGCAGCACTCTCCGCGAGCGGCGAAGCACGGAAGATCGCGAGGATCTCTTCCTTGACCCACGCGTGCACCGTCCACGCGCCGTCAGGGCCGCGCTCGGCGACGCGCACTCGGCCTTGCTCGAGCGCGTCGAGCAGCGCGAGCCCCGCAAGTCGCTCGCTCACGCGCACGCCTCCGCACGCGAGAGCAGCTCGCGCGCCGTCGTCGCATAGTCGTGCACCGCGCGCTCGAACGAGCGCTTGCTGACGAGCTCGTGATCCGTGTGCGCATCGAGGATGCGGCCCGGGCCATACAGCAGGGGCTTGCCCCAGCGCCCGAGGTGCGGCGCGTCGGTGCCGAAGGCCACCGGGATCGGCTCATGTCCCGTCGGCACGACGAACTCGACGGGACCGTAGCTCTTGTAGGCCTTGTCGATGCGCACGTGCGGCGAGAGACACGAGCAGAGCTTGCGCTCGGTCACGTCGACCGGCTCGACGGCGCGCAGGAGCAGGCTCGCACTCGCGCGATCCGCGACGACGTTCGAAGCGACGCCGCCCTCGATCATTCCGACGTTCAGCGTGCCGGGTCCGAGCAGCGGGTGCGTCCCCCACTCCTGTGCGAGCAGCTTCTCGAGCACGTGCACGAGCTCGTGGATCGCGCTGGGTCCGATCGACTGCGAGCTGTGCCCCGCGACGCCGCTCGCGCGCAGCTCGGCCTTGTAGATGCCTTTGTGCGCGCCCGCGAAGCGGTTCTCGGTCGGCTCGCCGACGATCGTGAATGCCGGACGCCACGGCTCCGCGAGCTTCGCGTTGGCGAGCGCGGCTCCGGCGGAGTCCGTCTCTTCACCGCAGGTGAACAGGAAGCCGATGCGATCTTCGCCCTGCGCGAGCAGCGTGCGCGCCGCTTCGATCATCGCGAGCGCCGGCCCTTTCGCATCGCACGAGCCGCGCCCGTGCACCGCATCGCGATCCTCGCGCGGACCGAAGAACGGCGGCACGGTGTCGAGGTGCGTGCAGAACACGACGCGCGGCCGCGCGCCGCGGGCGAGCACGTTGAAGCGACCGGGAGCGAGCTCTTGACGCTCGACGTCGAGTCCGAGCCCGACGAGCTCGCGCGAGAGTGCGTCGGCGTAGTCGCGCTCGTCACCCGTCACCGAAGGAATCGCCACGAGATCGCAGAGTTTCTTGAAGACGTCCACGGCGCGGAGTCTAGCAGTCCCGCGCGTCCTCCTCGCGCCCTGCGTTCCCTTCGAATCACAACGCGTGCGCACGGCGTGGACTTCGACAAGTAGCTCGAGATCGACAGCGGAATCCGCCGCGACAAAGGCGCGCGCGACGAGAGCCGCAAAACGAACCCAACGGGACTCCGCCGTCGTCCTCGTGGGTAGCGCGGCATGCCCGAACGACCCATGGAACTCGACGCAAGATTCGCTGCCTCGACGTCGGACGCGTAGTCTCAGAGCCCATGAAGCAGGGCCCCCAGCTCGGCCTTCTGTCGGGCATCGGACTCGTGGCGTCGAGCATGATCGGCGTCGGCGTGCTCGTGTCCGCCGGCTGGGCCGCGAGCGTGCTCGACCCTGGCGAGATCCTGCTCGCATGGCTCGTCGGTGGCTTCATCGCGCTGTGCGGCGCACGCGCCTATGCGGCGCTGGCAGAGCTGATCCCGCGCTCCGGCGGCGAGTACCGCTACCTCTCGGACCTCCTGCACCCCGTCTTGGGCTCGATGGCGGGCTGGGCGTCCTTGTTCCTCGGCTTCGCCGCCCCTGTCGCCTTCTGCGCCGCCATGGCCGACGCCTACGCGAGCACGCTGGTGCCGCTGCCGGAGCACTCGGTGGGGATCGCGATCATCGTGGGAGTCACGGCCCTCGGGATGTGCTCCGCACGCGCCACGCAGCGCGTGCAGGACGCGCTCGCGCTCGCCAAGATCGCGCTATTCGTGCTGTTCCTCGCGGTCGGCGCCGTCGCAGGCTCGCACGCGTGGCCCAGGTGGACGAGCGAGGTGCCGCACGAGGGCTTTCCACTGCAGAGCTTCGTCGCGCAGCTTCTGTGGGTCGCCGTGGCGTACACGGGCTGGAACACCGCCGCCTATGCGAGCGAGGAGTTCCGCGAGCCGCGCCGCGACGTGCCGCGGGCGATGCTGATCGGCACCCTGATCGTCACCGCGCTGTACCTCGCGGTGAACTGGGTCTTCGTCGCCAACCTCGACACCGCGACGCTTGCGCAGTGGCGCGCCGAGGGCGGCGACGCCGCGCGCACCACGCTCGGACACCTGATCGTGCGCGAGCTCGCCGGCCCGACCGGCGCCGCCGCGATGTCGGCCTTCGTCGTGCTCGCGATGATCTCGTCGACGAGCGCCTTCACCGTCGCCGGACCGCGCGTCTACGCAGCGATGGCGGACGACGGCGCGCTCCCCCGCGTCTTCGCCGCGCGCAGCGGCACCACGCCCGCAGCCTCGACGCTCCTGCAAGGGACGGTCGCACTCGCGCTTCTCTTGACTCACTCCTTCGACCTGCTCGTCGAAAACGTCGGAGCCGCACTGACCTTCACGACCGCCCTCGCCGCCCTCGCACTGCTCCGCGCACGCCTCCGCCCCCCGCAAGCCCTCGACACCTCACGCCTCGGCTTCGTCCCGCTCACCGCCGCCGCGCTCTACTTCCTCGCCTCCACCTACACGCTCCTCGCCGCCGCCCTCGAGCGCCCCTCGCGCCTCCTGTGGATCGCCCTCCTCCTCGCTGTCGCTGCACTCACCCACCGCACCCGCCGCCGCGCGTGAGGCGCTTCGCACTGCGGTCCGACGCGGGACGTCTCGTCGACAGGAAGGCCGCGGAACAGAGGTGTGAGAGCGCATGAAAGTCAGTTTCTCCGAGCGTTCCGTGAGACATCTCCGCTCGTCGAGTCGGATGGAGATGGGCTTCTCTCATCCGCTAGAGCCATGAAGCACTCCTCGATCCACCTTTCCACGGCAGACCTTCAGACCCTGATCTCGCGAGCGACCGCGGGCAAGACTGCCCCGAAGGTCGCGGTGCGGGCAGACTCCGAGTCGTTGCTCTTGGACCTCTCCGAGATCGATCAGCCGCTGGTGCCCAAACAACTGACGGCTTCGCTCAACGGTGGACTCGCACCCTCCGAACGCCACGTGAAGATCCGCTGGACGTTGAAGGCGTGCGATGAGAACCAAGAGCGAGGCAATGTCTTGGAGCAGGTGTGGAAAAGGGCGCAATCGAAGGTCGTCAACGTTGCTCTCGAAACGGCGCGTCCCTTCATTGCGGGCCGCCTGCGCACCCTCATCGAGTCGGTTCCCGAACTGAGTCCCGCACTGGTCTCGGTGGACGACGAGACCATCACCCTCGACCCTTCCAAAATCTTGGTCGGCGGCCGCGAGCTGGGCGAGTTCGTCGCGATCCAGTCGCTCACCGTGCACGGACAGAACGGCGCGGCAGCGAGCG
>JBIKYW010000354.1:0-4106 GCA_044355055.1 Planctomycetota bacterium
GCGCGCTTCAAGCTGGGCGCGAAGCTGGAGCGACTCGCACCGATCTCGACCGACAGCTGCGGTCGCTGGCTCGAAGTCGAGCTCACGGGCTCGTCTGCCTCGGCGCGCGTGCGCTTCGAGGAGCTGCGGCGCGCGCTCGGCGCGGAGAAACTTCCGTCGTCGGCGATCGAAGCCACGATCCCGCGCGCCGGCGACAAGCTCGCGGGCACGCTGCGCTTCGAGGGCCGCGGCCGAGGTCACGGAGTGGGCTTGTGCCAGAGCGCCGCCCGCGACTGCGCCAAGGCCGGCTGGAGCGCGGAACGCATCCTCGCCCACTACTACCCGGGCGCGAAGCTCGTCGACTGGCGCTAGACCATGCAACGCGAAGGCTTTTCGTTCGAGCTGCGCGCAACCGCGCGGGACTGCCGCGCGCGCAGCGGCATCTTCCGCACGCCGCACGGAGACGTCGCGACACCGGCGTTCATGCCGGTCGGAACGAAGGGCACCGTCAAGGGCTGCACCGTGCGCGATCTGCGCGAGCTCGGCACGACGATGCTGCTCGGCAACACGTATCACCTGCACTTGCGGCCGGGCGAAGAGCTCGTGCGCGACCTCGGCGGGCTCCACGGTTTCATGCGCTGGGATGGCCCGATCCTCACGGACTCCGGCGGCTATCAAGTCTTCAGTCTCGAAGACACGCGCAAGCTCGACGAAGACGGCGTGACGTTCCGCTCCGTGGTCGACGGCGCCAGCGTGCGCTTCACGCCCGAGCGCGTGATCGAGATCGAGGCCGCGCTCGGCGCGGACGTCGCGATGGCCTTCGACCATTGTCCGCCGCGCCCTTCGGACCGCGCCTGCGTCGAGGATGCGACCGAGCGTACGCACCGCTGGCTCGAGCGCTGCGTGCGTCGCCATCGCGAGCTCGGCGGCGAGTCGCGCGGCCAAGCGTTGTTCGGAATCGTGCAGGGCGGAGCTTTCCCCGATCTGCGCGCGCGCTCGGTCGAAGCCATCACCTCGCACGACCTCGTGGGCTACGCCATCGGCGGCGTCAGCGTCGGCGAGACGCGCGACGAGGTGCTCGTCGCCATCGACGCGGCGGCGCCGCTCCTGCCCGCGGATCGGCCGCGCTACTTGATGGGCGTCGGCACACCGCGCGACTTCTTCGATGCAATCGAGCGCGGCATCGACCTCTTCGACTGCGTGACGCCCACGCGCCACGGCCGCACCGCGCAGGCCTTCACGAGCGAGGGCGCGCTCAACTTGCGCAACGCGAAGTTCGCGCGGGACGAACGTCCGCTCGACGCTCGCTGCGACTGCCCCACCTGCACGACCGGCTACACGCGCGCTTATTTGCGCCACTTGGTGAAGAGCGAGGAGATGCTCGGCGCCATCCTGCTCACGCACCACAACATCCGCTGGTTCCACCGGCTGATGTCCGAGATCCGCGCGGGAATCGAGCGCGGCGACCTCGCCAGCGTTCGAGCGCGGTGGCTACCTCAAGCCGAAGCGCCCCACAGCGCTCCGTCCTAGCAGCGCTCCGTCCTAGCAGTGCGCTGCACTGCAGGGCCGCCTCGCAGCGCCCTACGGCTCCCCTTCTACCGGTGATCCGCGATCGTCGCCGCGGCAGACCCTTGGGCGTGCACGGCGCGAGCGCCGTTCAGCGTTTTTCGTAGTCAGGGCAGCGCGTCGCGTTGGGGCGCTCGGGGCGCTTGCAGGCGCTGCCGTAGTCCCACTTGCACGAGTCGCACAGCGGGGCCGCGGGCCCGAGCGCCGCGAGCCGCCGGAAGAAGTCGACGATAGCGCGCCACATCGTGGGACTCCGAGCGAGCGGGAGCGCACGCGGCGCACCCGCTCGCGGGGAGATGGAAGCACCTAGCGCGTCGTCTTCGCGGGAGCCGCGATGATCTCGAGGCGCGTCACGTCGTAGAGCTGCGGGCGATTGAGCGCGGCGGTCGTGCTCTTGATCGCGGGCCGGGTCTCGGTGCCGTTGAATCCGACCTCGCAGCCGAGGTAGTCCGAGAAATCGATGCGACCGCTCGTGCAGCCGAGCTCGGCGACGAGCTCGCCGCCGAAGCGCACGAAGTAGACCGGCTTGGTCTCGCCGGGAAGCGTCGCCTTCTCGACGCGACCGCGGGCGGTGAAGCGTCCGTCGAACGGCTGGCTGCGCGCAGCCCTGGCCATTTCCTCCTGACGCTTGCGCATCGCGGCGTCGATCGACTGCTTCTGGCGCTCGAGCTCGACCGAGAGCTTCGCGCCGTCGGAGTAGGCCGTGCAGAGCTCGATGCGATCTTGCACGAGCTTGGCCGTGGCCTCGCCCGGTCCCATGGCGAGGATCGCCTCGTAGGCCAGCTTGACCGCGTCGTAGTCCGCAGGCGCGCCTTGCTCCTGCGCCGAACGCGCGGCGGCGAGCTGCTTGTCGGCGTCCGCGAGTGCGGCCGAGATCTTCTTCGAGTCGGTCGTCACCGTCGCGTTCGCCGGCGTGGTCGCGCCGTCTTGCGGCGTCGATGCCGTCGTGATCGGCGTACCGTTCATCGGCTTGCGCGCGGCCGTGACCGCGGCGCCCCACAGGGCCGTTCCATCGCTGCCTTCGGGCAGAGCCTCGGTCTGCGCCGTCGCGACCCAGCCGCGCGTGCCGACGGGCGAACCGACGTTGACCCAGTCTTCCGCGAGCGGCTTGGACATGTCCTTGCGGCCGAGCATGCGCAGCTTCTGGCCCTTCTGCAGCTGCTGGCGCAGCGGCAAGCTCTCCGCGCCCGAGGACGGGAGCGGACGCATGCGCACGTCGTTGCCGTTGACCGAGAGCACGCCGGACTCGGTGGTCGGGGAGAGGTACTCACCGTACACCCAGACCGAGAACCCCGCGGCGGATTCGACCTCGAGCCAACCCGAGCGCTCGCCGTGGACCGCGAGCACATTGCCCGCTTCCACGTCGCCGATCACGACGCCCTGCGCGTCGTAGATGTTGCGCACCTTCGCGCCGCCTGCGGCCGCGCGGACATAGCGCAAGAACTTGGGCGTTTCCTGCGCGGTGGCGGCCGTCGCGTTCCCACCGTTGGTTGCGCCCGAGCTCTGCGTGCTCGCCGGCGCTTCCTTGCCCGTGCTTTCAGGCGTGGGTAGCGGAGAGTTCGACTGCGCGAGCGCGAGGCTCGAAGCGCAGACGAGGAACGTGAACGACGAGGACCAACCTCGGACCTGCGATCCGTGGATCTTCATGTGGTGCGAATCCCGAGTGCGGACGTACGGCAAGCGTGGACGATCGAGGCCGCAGGTTCTCCGCGCGGGAGCCTCTGCGGGCGGCGGCGAGGCGAGCGCGGCCGCGGCGCGCGCGACACGTTCTTCCCCGTGCTCTGCGCACGCTCGCAAACGCGGCGAACGTGCTAGAACGAGCGCGATCCTAGCCATCCGACAGGGTGGGTTCCACAGCGCATTCACGCACTTTTTCGGCACGTTCTCGGCGAGGTTCGGAGCATCTTGAGCGCACCCCACACTCCGCGGCGACCCGGCTTCCCCTACATGCGCTTCGCGCGCGGACCCGCGGTCGCGCACGCCGCGAGCCTCTCGCAGTCGGGCATGCCCGCCGCCGATCCCATGCACTTCGGAGCGGCGCGGCCGCTCGACACCGAGTGGGCCGGAGCGAGCGCGCTCCCGGAGTTCACGGCGGCGCTGGCTCGACGCTTCGGCGTGACGCCGGATCGACTGATCGTCACGCCCGGAACGACCGGCGCGCTCAGCGTCACCGCCGCCGCGCTCTTCCTCGCCGGCAGCACCGTCGCCGTCGAGACTCCGTCCTACGAGCCGCTCCGGGTCCTCCCGCTGCGCGAAGGGGCTCGGACGGTCGAGGTGCGCCGCGAACGGAGCCGTGGCTGGCGCTTGGAGCCGGAGGAGGTCGCCCGCGCGCTGCACGGCGCTTCGCGAGGCCACGTGCTGCTCACGAGCCCCCACAACCCCAGCGGCGCGCGCTGCTCGCGCGACGACCTCTCGGCCTTGGCCGAGATCGCGGCCAAAGCAGGCGGCTACCTCGTCTGCAACGAGATCTACGAAGAGTTCGTCGAGCCCACCGAGCGCTTCCACGCCGCCGTCCACCTGCCCAACGCGATCTCGCTCGGGAGCCTGACCAAGGCCTATGG
>JBIKYW010000353.1:0-4106 GCA_044355055.1 Planctomycetota bacterium
TGGGACTAGATTTAGTCCAGATCTGGACTTCATCAAGCGGGGACGTTCGAAAAACGGCCACGGCAGACCCCCTCGATGGCGCAGGCCGCGGGGAAGTGCGCCCCACGGGCGGGAAAGACCTTCCGGGCCGACCCAAGGAATGGGCTCGCGCGGCCGAAGAGACGGCCCGCACCCCCATGCCGATCCTCTCCAACCTCCGTGTCGATGGCACGCTCGTCCTGCGCGTCGTCGGTCGCTTCGACTACCGCGCGCGCGAGCAGTTTCTCGAGTCCTATGCGCACTGCGACCGCGAACCTCGCGGCTTCGAGGTCGACCTGCGCGATGCCGACTACGTCGACAGCTCCGCGCTCGGGCTCCTGCTCACTCTGCGCGACTTCGCGGCGGCGAAGGGCGCGGGCGTGACGCTCTGCAACGCGCGGCCGCTCGTCGCCCGCACGTTGGTCGCGGCAGAGTTCGGCCAGTGGTTCACGGTCGCGTGAGGACGCACATGTCGAGCGCGAAGTTCGGCGGAAAGGGTCCGCGCTGGCGCCACGAGCTCGTGCTCTCGGGCCCCTCGTTGCGCGACGGCGATCCTGTCGCGGAGTGCGAGCGAGCGCTCGCCCAAGCCGGTTGGTCGCGCGAGGCCATCGATCCGCTCGCGTTGCTGATCGCGGAGCTTTGGCACAACGCTTTGGAGCATGGGGTCCTCGGCCTCGACTCCGCGCTCAAGGAGCGACCGGGCGGCTACAGCGAGTACTACGTGCTGCGCGAACAGCTCTTGCGCGGTGTGACAGAGGGCCGCGTGCGCATCCTGCTCGAGCAGGTTCTCGTGCACGGCGAGCCGGCGCTCGCGATCGAAATCGAGGACAGCGGGGCGGGCTTCGACGCTGTCGAGCCGCGTGCGCCGCTCCCCGCGGGGAAGTCTGCGCGCAAGTCAGGCCGCGGTCTGCACCTCGTGCGCGAGCTCTGCGAGTCGCTGGAGTTCTCTGGCCGCGGCAACGTGGCTCGCGCCACGTGTCGCTGGGAAGGCCCGCTCGCGGGCTAGGTCGCCCGAGGCGGAGGCTCGACGAGCGGGATTTCTTCGATTCCGCGCCACGCGCGGAGCGAAGGTCCGACGAGCGAGACGACGAGCTGAAGCGAGTAGCCGCCGTGCGCGAGGTCGCGCGGCGAGGGGGACGCCGGCGCGTCGACGTGCGAGTGCCACGCTCCGACCACTGTGCTGCCCGAGGCGAGCGCATCGCGCTCCGCGGCGAGCACGTCGAGCGGCTCGATCTCGAACGCCGAGCGCGAGAGCGCCACATTGCGCAGCGCGAGCACTCGCTCGACTCTCGTGAGCTTCCGTTCGCGGCGTCCGATCAACAGGCCGCAGGCTTCGCGCGGCGCCGCCGCACGCGCGTGCCCGAGGAGCGCCGTGCGAAGCTCCGGCGAGAGCTCGAGCGCTTCGACTGTCACAGCTTCCAGAGCGCGGGGTTGCGCGGGCATTCGACGCGCGCGAAGCCGCGCTGGCCGAGTCTGCGCGCGAGGGGGAGACGCTGATCGTTCTCGCCGTGGACGAGAAAGAGCGCCTTGCACTGCGAGGCGAGCGGCGTGAGCGTCGCGAGCAAGCCGTCGCGGTCCGCGTGCGCCGAGAAGCCGTTCATCACCGTCACGCGCGCGCGGACGGCGTGCAGCATGCCGAGGATGTTGACCTCTCTCGCGCCGTCGACGAGCCGACGCCCGAGCGTGCCCTGCGCTTGATAGCCCACGACCGCGATCTCGGTGTCGGGGCTCGCGATGCTCCACGCGAGGTGGTGCAGGATTCGCCCAGACTCCATCATGCCCGACGCGGAGATGATCACCGCGGGGCCCTTCGCCATGTTGAGCGCCTTGCTGTCGTCGACGGTCTGCGTGAAGTGCACCTTGAGGCGGTGCTCGCCCGACTCCGCCTTGCGCAGCCGCGCGAGGGCATCGTCGTCGAAGCACTCGCGGTGCTTGTAGACGATCTCGGTCGCGCGCTTGGCGAGCGGACTGTCGACGTAGACCGGGATGTCGTCGATCTTCTTGCGTTCGAAGATGCGCGAGAGCGCGTAGAGGATGTGCTGCGTGCGGCCGACCGCGAAGGCGGGAATCAAGAGCTTGCCGCGCCGGCGCTTGTGCAGCCGCTCGACGGCGAGCGAGAGCTGCGCTTCGGTGTCGTCGACGGGGGGATGGCAGCGATCGCCGTAGGTGCTCTCGCAGATGAGCACGTCGGCGGGAGCGAGCGGCACCGGATCGCGCAGGATCGGCTGCGGCCGCCCGTAGTCGCCGGAGAACACGAGCCGCGTCGTACGGCCGCGCTCGCGCGCTTCGCACTCGACCCAAGAGGCGCCGAGGATGTGTCCCGCATCGTGCAGGCGCACGCGCAGGTTCGGTCCGATCGAGAACCAGTCGCCCCAGTGATGGGGGACGAAGCGCGGCAGCGTGTCGCGCACGTCTTCTTCGAGGTACAGCGGCAGGACCTCGCGCGTCGGCGGGTTGGAGACCTCGAGCGCCGGCGCATCGTCGTGGGTGTGGAAGTGCGCGAGTCCGGCGCGCGTGCGGCGTCGCTCACTGCGATGCTCGCTGCGGTGCTCGTGTCGGGCGCGCACCTTGTCCATCACGCGGCGCTTGTTCAGGAACTCCGCATCCTTCAGCTGGATGTTCGCGCTGTCGAGCAGCATCGGCTCGGCGAGGTCGACGGTGGCGCCTGTGGAGTGGATCGGCCCTTGGAAGCCCCCGCGGACGAGCATCGGCAGGCGACCGGAGTGGTCGATGTGCGCGTGGGAGAGCACCACCGCGTCGATCGAACGCGGGTCGAAGCGGAACGTGGAGTTGCGCTTGTAGGTGTCGGTGCGGTGGCCTTGGAAGAGCCCGCACTCGAGCAGGATCTGCTTGCCGCCCGCGCGCAGGATGTGGCAGCTGCCCGTCGTTCCGTCGGTCGCGCCGTGAAATTCGAGTTCCATCGGGTGTCACTCCTCGGCCGCGGGGTCGCTCGGGCCGCTCAAGATCGCCGACATGCGCGCGAGGGCGCGGTGCAGGAGCACCCGCACGGCACCCTCGCTCTTGTCCATTTGCTGCGCGATCTCCGCGCGCGAGAGCCCGACCAAGTGCGCGAGCGTGATCACCTCGCGGTACTCCTCGGGCAGCTCCTCGAACGCGCGCTCGATGCGCTCGACGTCCTCGCGTCGCACGGCTGCGCGGCTCGGCGAGGAGAAGCGCCCATAGCAATCGAGCAGCGCGCCTTCGTCGAAGCTGCTGCCGCCGCCTGCCGCCGCGCCGAGCGCGACCTCGCGCTGCGCGTCGCGCTTCTGCGCGAGATAGAAGTCCCGTCGGTTGAGGATCTTCCGCAGCGCGGTGGTGTACAGCCACTGCTTGAAGGCCGCCTCGCTCGGAAACTGGAAGCGGTCGATGTGCTCGATCACCTCGCGGCACACCGACTGCACGATGTCGGCGCTCGACTCGCGAGCTCGGACCATCGGACCCGCGCGCAGCCGCACGAAGGCGTGCAGCTCCGGCAGGTAGCGGACGATCAGCGCGTCGACGGCCGCCCGATCTCCCTGCGCGGCGCGCTCTGCGAGGCGCCCGAGGTCTTGCGCGGAGCCATCCATGGAATGCGAGCGAGCATACCAGCCAGCGCGGACCCGCTACGATCTCGCGCCTTGCTGTCCCTCTCGCGATGAACTTCACCCACACCTCGACGGCCGCTGCGCTGCTCGGCGTCCTCGCCTGCGAGTGGGCCGCGCGCCGCCGCGGCGAGCGGGCTTGGACGGGCGCGGTGCTTTCGTCGATGGCGCTCGTCAGCGGACTCATCGTGGCCCATCTGGTCGCGGTGCTCGTGTACGACCGCGCGGCGTTGCTCGCAAACCCGGTGGGTACGCTGCTCACGCTCACGCGGGGCATCGCGTCGGCGGGCGGCTTCGCGGGAGGAGTCCTCGGCGGGCTCGCCTTCGCGCGGCTCAGCGGACGCACCATGGGCGCGGTGGGGGACCTCCTAGCCGTGTCGGTCGCGGTATGTTGGCCGCTCGCGCGCTTGGGCTGCGCGCTCGCGCACGACCATCCGGGGCTGTGCTCCGAGTTTCTGCTCGCCGTGAGCTACGCGGACGGGACTCGACATGACCTCGGGCTCTACG
>JBIKYW010000355.1:0-4103 GCA_044355055.1 Planctomycetota bacterium
CGAGGACACAGACCCTGCCCGTTCGCTGACCGTCGCGCATCAGGAACTGCCCGCGAACATCCTCGGGCTGTTTCCGAAGTCGCAGGTTTGGCGGATTCTGCGGCTCTTCAACCACGACCTCGGCATGCGCGCGATCAACGCGGCGAAGTACGTCGCAGGACGCATGGAGGGCATGGGGCAGCCGTACTTGCAGTCCCACGCGGGTTTTTCCTTTCTGCTCGACTACGTGCCGAACTGGAAGTGGGCTTATGGCCGCACGCGCGCGACCCACGGGCTCATCCAGTATCAGCCCTTCGTGCCTCACGCCGTGGCGCACGACGTTCACAGCGAGATCCTGGAGCGCTGTCGCCGCGCCGGACACGTGCCGTACCTCGGAGTGTTCAAGCGCCACCGCCCCGATCCTTTCTGGCTGACGCACGCGGTCGACGGCTGGAGCTTCGCCCTCGACTTCAAGGTCGACCCGTCGCGGCGAGCGAGCTTGTGGAAGCTGTGCGACGAGCTGACGGAGCTCGTGATCGCTGCGGGCGGGCGCTTCTATTTCGCGAAGGACTCGGTCGTGGGCGCCGAGGACACCGCGCGGTTCCTGCCGCAGGAGCGGCTCGCCGCGTTCGCGCGGCTCAAGCGCGCCTGCGACCCCGAGACGTTGATCGAGGGCCAGCTGTATCGGCGCGCGTTCCGCGACTGGATCGCGGCCTGAGCGCTGCTCAGTCGTCGAAGCGCGCGTAGGCGCGCCGCGCCGGGACCTGCTCGATGCGGTCCTCTTCGGCGATCCACGCCGAGAGCTTGCCTCCCCAGACACAGCCGGTGTCGAGACCGCGAAGCTTTGGGCGCAGGACGAGCTGCATGCGAGCCCAGTGCCCATAGACCACGGTGCGTCGGTCGCCGACGCGCGACTCGAACCAGTGCTCGAACCACGGGCGGAAGCGACCACCGGGCGCAGGCGGATCCTGCTTCGAGAGCTTGCCTTCGCGCGTGGTGGCGCGCGCGCGCGTCGCGAAGTCGATGCGCTCGTCGCTTGCGAGGGGATCGAGCCCCGAGAGTTCGCGCTCGGGGTCGGCCCAGGCGGGGTGGAGGGCGGCGTGCACCAGCCACACGTCGTCCCACTTGCGACAGAAGGGCAGTGCGCGAAGCCACGCGAGCAGCTCCGGTCGATCGTCTGCCGCCAGAACGTCGGCCGTCGTGTCGCCCGGTCGCAGCTCCCGCAGCCCCGCGTCGACGCGCAGCAGGCTCACGTCGTGGTTGCCGAGCACGCCGCCGGCCTTCAAGCCGCGCAAGAGCCGCAGAGTCCCGAGCGAGTCGGGCCCGCGATTCACGAGGTCGCCGACGGGATGGAGCTCGTCGGCCGCAGGGTCGAATCGGACCTTCTCCAAGAGCGCTTCGAGCTCCTCTCGGCAGCCTTGGATGTCTCCGACGAAGATGCGACGCACCTGCGACACGTTAGCTCCGCGGGGAGCGGATGGAAGTCTCGCGGCTTCGACCCCACAATGCCTCCCATGACCGCTCCCGAATCGACCGTGGCGCCCACGTGGCGCGTCAATGGACTCGTCTTCGTGATCGGGCTCGTCGTGCTCGGCCTCGGCGCCGGGGTGCTCCTGTATCGCTGGCGTGCCTCGCAGGTCGCGACCATGATCGAGCGCGACCTCTCGTCGCTGCCGCAGGATCCCGAGGCGCGGTTGCAGCGCTGGCTCGACGACTACGGGCGCGTGATCGTGCGGCAGGCGCTCGTGCAGCTGCGCTACGAGGCGGAGCGACCTTGGATCCTGAGCCACACGCGCTCGACCGTGCGCAACTCGGCCGAGCAGGAGGTGTGGGGAATCGACCTCGACGAGCTGCCCGAGGGGCTCGCGCGCCGCGAGGGACTCGCGATCGTGCTGGAGCTGCCCGCTGCCCACGTGCTGATGACGGGAGCCATCGGCGGAGACAAGGCCCTCAACGTCCCTCACTTCGAGCCCTCGGCTCCGCCGTTCGACGCCGACGCTCGCGTGCGCTCGATCGTCGAGTGGTCGCTCGCCAAGGTGGGGCGGTCGCTCGGGCGCGACGTCCCGGGGGCCTCGCTGCGCGTCGAGACGCTCTCCGGGGTCCGCGGTGGCTGAGCCTCGCGTCCCCGCGTGGAAGGCGCTGCTGGCGCTGGCCGCGGTGCTCGGGGGGCTCGGGGTGCTCGCCAACTCGGGCGTCGCCGCTCTGGAGCTCGTCCCCGACGCCGCACCGCTCTTCGGGAACTTGGACGAGGCGCTCGCGACCATGGCGCTCGTCTGGGGGCTGTGGGTGCTCTTCCGACGCTCGGCTGGGACTTCGCGCTGAGGCGAGTTCGGGGCTCGCCCTCGGGATGAGGCGCTCCCCCCTCGGCGTGGTGTAGGCTCCCTCGGGGCCTTCCCGCCCCGCCTGCCGCATGCCCCGAAAACCTCCGCCGTCGACGCTGGCCACGCGCATTCTTGGAGCGCTGGCGTGGAGCGCGTTACTCGCCCTCGCCGACACGCTGCTCGTCCGTGGCGAGTATCACCACCGCGAACCGAGTCTCTGGTTGTTCGCGGAGTCGTACGCGCTCTGGATGTCGTTTGCGCTGATCACGCTGCCGTGGACGTGGCTCGTCGATCGCGCGCTGCGCGGCATTCTGGCGCTTCGAAAGTTCGATCACCCTTTGCACGCCTGCGCGCGGCACCTGCTTTGGACGCTCTTGCCTGTCGCGCTGCACGCCCACCTCGACCGATACACCTCGCTCGGAGGCGATGTGTCGGCGCTGAAGAGCGCGACGCCATGGCTCCTCGCTCTGGGCTGGACGGCGGGCCTGTTCGTCGTCGTCGCGCTGCTCGTTCGGATGCTCGAGCGCGCGTCGCTCGGCTGGATTTGGCTGACGCTCGTCGCGCTCCCTTGGCCCTTGGCCACCTTCGTCACGCTGCACTCGGGGAGCGCTTCGCCGTTTGGTTCCGCGCGCGCCGATGCTCCGAACGTGCTGCTCCTCGTGTGGGACACCACGCGAGCCGACGCCTTGACGCCCTATGGGTATGACCGCGACACGACGCCGAATCTCGCGCGCTTCGCGGAGCAGTCGCTGCGCTTTGGGAACTCGCGCTCGGTGTCGACCTACACGCTCACCTCGCACCTCTCGATGCTGACGGGCGTCTACCCTTCGCACCACGGCGCGCGGCTCACACGCCAGTTCTTTCGGCCGTGGGCGACGCCGACCGTGGTCCGCGACTTCCGCGAGGCGGGCTATCGAACGGCGGCGTTCGTGGGCACGGACGTCCTGCGCGCGCAGAGCGGGATCAACTACGCCTTCGAGGTCTACGACGATCGCGTCGATCCGTGGGTGACCTACACGCACGCATGGGCGCTCGTCCATGATCTGCAGTCTGTCGTGTCGAAGCGCGTGCCGTGGCTGTGGTCGAACGGAAATCCCCACGGATTTCAGGACTTTCAGCGCCCCGCATCGGAGGTGCTCTCCGAGGCGCTGCGCTGGATCGAGGAGGATGACCCGCGCCCGTGGTTTTGCTTCGTGAACGTGTACGACGTGCACTGGCCCTATCTCCCCGACTCCGCCGCGCGCGAGCGATTCGTTCGTCCCTACGATGGCCCTGTCGATGGCTATGCGCTGCGCGGGGATCGCGTTCGAAGGGAAAGGCTGGAGCTTGGCGCTGCCGACGCGGCGCACCTGCGCGACCTGTACGACGCCGAGCTGTGGTCGCTCGACCGCGAGGTCGACCGCTTTCTTGCGCAGCTCGATCTCGCGCGCACGGCGGTGGTGATGACCTCGGATCACGGCGAGGCCTTCGGCGAGCACGGTCAGTACGAGCACAAGGACGTGCTCGAATGCCACACGCGCGTGCCGTTGCTCGTGCGCACTGCGGGGGCCGCGACGGGCCGCGACGTGTCCGAGCCGGTCCACGGCATCGACGTCGCGCCGACGCTCCTCGAACTCGCGGGGCTGCCGCAGAGGGAGGGTCCGTACGGGCGGAGCCTGCTCGGCCCGCTGCCCGCAGAGCGACGTCTGCTGGTCGAGAACCGCGACAACGTCGACCCCAGCCTCGTGAAGCTCGCGCTGTACGACGGACCGTGGAAGCTCGTGGAAGAAGGCGGTGGGACGCAAGCGAGCGTCTGGCGGCTCT
>JBIKYW010000356.1:0-4100 GCA_044355055.1 Planctomycetota bacterium
GATTGCGCCGCTCACTCGTGCGAGTCGACCCACGGCAGCACCCACTCCGAGCTCGAGGCCTGCAGGGTCGAACCGAACGCACTGAGGTGGTCCGTCTCGTCGAAGAAGAGCCACAGTCGGTCCTCTTGCGTGTCCGTGTTGAGCGCCGTCACGACGAACAAGGTCAGCCCCGTGCGCTTGGTGCGCTGGTGGTCGTAGCGCCACGCCGAGCGTCGCCCGAGCTGCACGACCTCCATCGGGCCGCCGAGCAGCGCGAGGACATCGGCGGACGCCATGCCCTGCTTGAGCTGCACGACGCGTTCCTGCGCGATCGGCTGGTTGACCGTATCCCGGGTGAGGAAGCAGCCCGGCAACAGGGCCAGCGACGCGAACACGAGGAGCTTCTTGGGCGACATGGCCGAGTAGGTTAGCAGAGTCGCTCGACCTCGCGGCGCGCGGTGCAATTCCGAGCGCTCGGGCGTAGGCTCATCGCCCGTGAAGAACACGCTGGAACGTTGGGAATTGGGCCGACGGGGGATGCTCACGTGGCTGTTGGCGTCGCTGCTCGCGGCCTGTGTCGCGCCGACGCAACGGCAAGCGCACGAGCGGCCCGATGGCATCGTGCGGCTCGTCGTGCTGCACACCAACGACATCCATGGGCAGGTGTTGCCCCGCAAGGCCACTTGGATCGATCGTCAGGCGCCGCCGCTCATCGGTGGGCTGCCGCGCGTCGCGAGCTACGTGAACCAAGTGCGCCGCGAGCTCGAAGGTGGCGACAGCGAGCTGCTCGTGCTCGAGGGCGGCGACTGGTATCAGGGCACTCCCGAAGGAGGCTTGGACCGCGGCCTCCCGTTCGTGCAGGCGCTCGCAGCTGTCGACTTCGATGCGCTCGCGATCGGCAATCACGAGTTCGATCACTCGCAAGCGAACCTGCTCGGCCTCTTGGACGCCACCGACGGACGCGCGGTCTGCGCGAACTTGCGCGATCCTGCGAGCGGTCAGCGCGTTCCTTGGATCGAGCCTTGGCGCATCGTCGAGCGCGGCGGCTTGCGCATCGCAATCGTCGGGTTGCTCACGCCCGAGACGCCTGCGATCTCGCACCCCGATACCCACAAACTTCAGTTCGTCGAGCCCGCGGTCGAGCTCGCGACCGTGAAACAAGAACTCGAAGGCCGTTGCGATCTGATCCTGCCGCTCGCGCACATGGGGGTCGAGGAAGCGCTCGCGACGGCCAAGGCACACCCGGATCTACCGCTCTTCGTGACGGGACATTCGCACACGTACTTGAAAGAAGGCCGCCGCGACGGCGCGGGACTCGTCGTGCAGACCGGCGCGAAGGCCTCGGCGGTCGGGCGTGTCGAGCTGGAGATCGACGGACCCACGGCGAAGGTGACCTCGATACGCGCGCAGCTCGTCGACTTGTTGCCGGAGCCGGACGCACGCGATCGCAACGACGTGGTCGAGGAAAAGTGCGCCGAGCTCGTAGCGCGCGCGGAAACGGACATGAAGCGCGTCGTGGGCAAGCTCTCTGCTCCTCTCAAGGCTGGACGTGGCCCCTTCTCGACGATCGCTGGAAACTGGGTCGCGGACTTGGTGCGTGCCCGCGCAGGAGCGGAGATCGGGATTCACAATCGCGGCGGTACACGCGCGGAGATCGACGCGGGCCCGGTGACGGTGCGCGAGATTTTCGAGATGCTGCCCTTCGACAACGACGTCGTGCTACTCGAAGTCAGCGGCCGCGACGTCGAATCCGTCGTGCGAAGCGCGATCGAGGGAACCGTGCACTCGGGCCTCGATTACAGCGGAATGCGCGTGTTCGTGCGTTCGCGCGTCGAAGACGGCGTGACTCGCTTGAGCTACGCGCGCATCGAGGTCGACGGACAGCCGCTGGAACCGGAACGTCTCTATCGCGTGGCCGTGAACTCGTTCCTCGCAGGCGGCGGCGATGGTTTCAAGGAGCTCGCGGGCTCGCGGCGAGTCACGCAGGATCCGGCGCTGCTGCGCGACCTGGCCGAGGCCGCCATCGCGGGCGCAGAGCGCATCACTCCTCCGAGCGACGCGCGCATCGTCGAGGAGTCCAAGCCGTGATCGCTGCTCTGTGGCTCGCGGGCGTTGCCGTGCTCGCCCAAGACTTCGACGAGTTGAGCGCGAAGTTCGTCGACAAGGACGCGCGGGTGCGTCGCGATGCGGTGATCGGCTTGGCGAAGCTCGACGAGCTGCGCGCGTGGGAAAAGGTCCTCGCGGCGCTGCGCGATCCCAAGCCCGAAGTTGCGGACGAGGCCCAGCTTCAGCTCGGCTCGCTCGCCGGCGCGACAGAACTTGCGCTGCTCTACGGCAAGGATGCGCTCGGCGCGAAAGACGAGTTCGTGCGTCTGCGCGCGGCCGAGGCGCTCGGCCGCGTCGGGGAGGCGCCCGATGCGGCGTTGCTCACGAAGGCGCTCGTCGACAAGGATGCGGCCGTGCGACGCACGCTGTGCTGGACGATCGAGCGACTCTCTGGCGCCAGCAAGTGGAGTGGTGCGGCGCGGAGCGAGCTCGCGGAGCTCGCGCGCAAAGACAAGGATGTCGGCGTCCGAGCGGCGGCTCTCGTCGCGCTCGCGGAAGTCGACTCGAAGGCGTTGGTCGAACTCACGTCGCTCGCGGCGGACAGCGACGCGCAGGTGCGCGCGGCGCACGTGCTCGCATGGCGCGCTCTGGACGCGGACGCAGCGCATGCGCGTGCTGCGGTGGCCATCAAGGACTTGGCTCTCGGCGTGCGCTTGGTCGGCGGCGAGACGCTGGCGCTCGCGCGGGATGCGCGTGGCGCTCGACTCCTGGTGGAGTGGCTGGAGAGCGAGCGGGAGCTGCGCGGCCGCTGGCGCGCCGTCGAGCTTCTACGCGAGCTCTCGGGCCTCGGCCATCGCCTCGATCCGCGGCCGTGGAAGGCGTGGGCTGCGTCGCTCGCCGATGGACCGGTCCCCGAGCCACGCAAGAGCGAGCGGGCGGACGACGAGCGCAGCGTTTCGTTTGCAGGCCTTCCGATCCGCTCGGAGCGCGTGACGTTCCTGATCGACCTGTCCGGCTCGATTTGGCAGAAGCGAGAGGACGGTCGCACGCGCAAGGAAGTCGTCGACGAAGAGCTGCGCAAGGCACTCGAGTCGCTGCCCGCAGCGACGCGCTTCAACGTGATTCCGTACACCTCGACTCCGGTTCCTTGGCAAAAATCGCTCGTGGCCGCGGACAAGAAGAACGTCGCGAAGGCGCTGGAGTGGTTCGTCGCGCGCAAGGACACGGGCACGGGGGACGTGTGGGGCGCGTTGATGGTCGCTCTCGCGGATCCGGAAGTGGACACGCTCGTCGTGCTCTCCGACGGCGCTCCATCCGGGGGGCGGCGCTGGAATCTCGGCCTGATGCGCGAGCTCTTTCGGGAGCACAACCGCTTTCGGCGGGTCGAGCTCGACGCGGTGCTCGCCGACGCCAGCGGGCGGCTCGCACGCGAGTGGGAGCAGATGTGTGCGGAGAGCGGCGGTCGAACCATCGCGATCGAGCTCCGCTGACACCGTTGGGTGCGGCTATCCTTGAACGTCGTCATGCGCACCGCCGCCGCCTGGCTCGCTCTGCTGTCGCTCGCCGCGTGCGGTGACTCGCCCTCGTCGCCGTCGAACGAGCCGCGCGCGGACTCGCGCGCTCCCCAGCGGGGCGCGTCGGCTTCCCCGGCACGCCAGGCCAAGCCCGCGCCCGCGTTCGTTTCTGATCCCAAGCTCTTGTTCCCCGAGCCGGAGCTGCCCAAGGACGCATGGAACGCGGAGAACCATGCGCGCATGGATCCGCTCGTCGACGGCTGGCCGCTCGAAGCGCTGCACGATCGCATTCAGCCGCGCATGCAGCGACTTGTGGAGCGAATCTGGGGCGCGGACTCCGGGCCCGTCGCCGAGCTCTTGGCGACCACGTTCGCCGGCTCCACGTCGCTGCGAGGGGAGCTCGCTCTCTTGCGCGACGACGGAACTCTCCGCGTGGAGGCGCTCACGCAGCCCACGGCGGAGCTGCGCGCCGTCGCGGACTGGACGGCGGCGACCAAGGAGTTGCGTGCGGTGTTCGGCGCGATGGCGCCGACGTTGCGCGTTTGGATCGAGAGTGTTCAG
>JBIKYW010000357.1:0-4096 GCA_044355055.1 Planctomycetota bacterium
CCGCGCGGGACGCGATAGAGGTCGAAGCGCTCGCCGTCGACGACGCACGGCAGGTGCAGCGGCGTGTCCTGCGGGGACACGACGAGCTGGAAGTCATATTGCTGTGCGAGCTCCGCCCAGCGCTCGGCGCTGCGCTCTCGCCACACCCGCGTCCAGTGCGGATTCTTGAGCGTCAGGCGCCCGCCGCCCGAGAGAGCCCGCACGGCCGCCTCATCGGCGTAGTCGACCTCGAAGAAGTCGCGGATGAGCGGGCCGATCGCGGAGCCGAGCTCCGGCATGTAGGTCAGCATCCACAAGGTCTCGGTCTCGACGAGCACGGGATGCGCGGTCTTCTGCTGCATCTCGACGCGGACCCACACCGGCGTCACGAGCGGCTCCTCCTCCGCAACGTTCGCACGCATCCAATCGAGCATGCGCCGATCGTCGCGCGAGAGCACATCGCAGCGGAACTGACCTCCAAAGTCGATGCCCCGCTTGGGAAGCTGCACCAGCGCCGCGAGCGAGGCCCCGCCCAGCGCGAGGCCGACACCGGCTCGCTCGGCACTCGCCACCAGAGACGCGGGAAGAAACCGTGCCGACGCCAGAGCCGCGAACGATGCAGCGAAACCTGCGAGCAGCGAGACGTGGCGCGCGGGATGCGGATACCCAAGCCGCAGTGCGAGCGCGACGAGAGCGAAGAGAAGTGCGTACGCGAAGGCCATCCGACGTTCCTCGCGCCAGCGAGACGCGCCGATGCCGAGGAGCGCCCCCCACACGAGCGTCAGCACGTGGTCGCGCGACGCCCACGGGACACGCTGCAGGCTGAAGATCGCTGTCGCGAGCGCCAGCGCGCCCAGCGCACCCCACGCCAGCCCGCGAGCCCGCGCATCGAGCTCACCGACCGCTCGGTGAACCGCCACCATCGTCAGCGGCACGAGCAGAATCGTCGACAGGTTCGCGACCCGCGACGGCATCGCCATGAGCAGCGGGTAGGGCAAGACGCCGAGTCGCTGCGCGAGCGCGCAACTCAGCGTGTACCCCCATGCGACGGCGGCGAGTACCAGCGCCCAGCGCAGCGCCGCTGCGGGACCGTTGCTGCGCGCACCGAGCTCACGGCCCCCGCGCAGCGCAACGAATGCGAGCGCCGCGAAGGCGAGGAAGTGGAAGGTGTAGCCGAACGATGTGAGGTCGGGGATCTGTCGATGAAAGTCGGTCCAGCGCACGAAGCCGAGCCCCGCAGCGGGGTCGCCGTCCGGCGCGGCATAGGGCCCGATCGCCACGGCCGGTGAGAGCTCGGCGCGTGCGTTGAAGTAGAAAGCGACGCAAGCCGCGAGCCCGAGCGCGAGGCACGCGAGCGCGCCGCGAAGTTTCGCGCCGCGCGGGCGACTGCGCGAAAAGCCCAAAAACAGCGCCGTGAACGCTGCGATCGGCGGGAACAAGCCCGCATGGATCATCGGAAGCGCCCCCGTGAGCAAGCCCGCGGTGCGAGCGGCGCCGCCGATCCACGCGAGCGCGATCAGGACTCCGAGCGACTGTCCGATTTGGCCGTGGCTGTAGATGTCCGGATAGATCAGCACCGGATACAGGCCGTCGTACGAGCACGGAGCCTCGAGTGCGGCGAGCAGCGCGGCTCCTATTGCAAATGCTGCGCGGCGCGTGAACAGGAGCGCGGCGGTGTAGGGCGCGAACAATGCAAGGAACAGCCCGAGGCCGTTGCGAGCGAGCGAGATCCACTCGCGGTCGATGCCGAGCGAGAGCGCACGCGCGGTGACGTGATTGCCGAGGCTGAACGCCCGCTCGTAGAAGTGAATGTGCGGGTGGCCCTCGGGGTACGGTGGCATGCGGGCGAGCACGGCGCCGGAACCGAGCGTTTCGTCGACGACCGGCGGATTCAGACCGATCGAGGCGACCGTGAAGACCGCGATGGCCAGCGCGCCCGCCCCCAGCGCATTGCGCAGCGAAGCCCGCTCCGTCGAATCAAGTTCCCCTTCCACGGCGACGGCTCACTCTCGATAGCCGAGCGACACCAGAAGACACGGACCGCCCGAGATCACCCTGGCGCCGCCCGCGCGCGCGAGCTCGACCGCCTGCGGACTCTCCGCGCCCGGCTGCATCCAGAAGCGCCGGATTCCATGCGCGAGCGCGGCCGCGACCACCCGCTCGGTCACCGGAGGCGGAGTGATGATCGACAGACCGTGGATGCCCGACGGCAGCTCGGCAATCGACGCGACGCACGCAACGCCCTCGATCTCGCGCTCGCTCGGGTGAACGACGTGCACCGCCCGACCGTGCTGCAAATAGCAGCGCAGCACCTTGTTGCCGTACTTCGCGCGATCGGTGGAAGCACCGACCACGGCGTGCGGCGCGCCGCGCAGAAAATCGTCGATGTCGTCTCGAACGCTCATGAGGGGAAGACTCCGCGGACCGACCGCTGATAGGGCCCTCTCACGCTACCATTCGCCGACGATGAAGCGAGCAGACAAGGCGCGCGCGATCGCGGAACTCCTCGACAAGCTCTATCCGCACCCCGCTGTCCCGCTCGATCACACCGATACGTTCACCCTGCTGATCGCGGTGCTGCTCTCCGCTCAGTGCACGGACGCGCGTGTCAATCTCACGACGCCTGCGCTCTTCGCGCTCGCCAAGACGCCCGAACGAATGATGCGGCTGTCACCGGCCGAGATCCGCGAGGTGATCCGCCCCTGCGGGCTCTCACCACAGAAAGCGAAGGCGATCCACGAGCTCTCGCACATCCTCGTGCGCGAGCACGACGGCCGCGTCCCGAACGACATGGCGGCGCTCGAGCGCCTGCCGGGCGTCGGCCACAAGACCGCGAGCGTCGTGATGAGCCACGCCTTTGGAGTGCCCGCGTTTCCCGTCGACACGCACATCCACCGCTGCGCGACGCGCTGGGGACTTTCACCCGGGACCAGCGTCGAGCGCACCGAGCGCGACCTCAAGGCGCTCTTTCCGCCTGAGACGTGGAATCGACTGCACCTACAGATCATCTACTTCGGTCGCGAGCACTGCCCCGCGCTGCGCCATGACCTGTCGAAGTGCCCGATCTGCTCGTGGGCAGCGTCGAAGTCGCGTGCGAAGCTCGAACGCAAGGCCGGGAGCGGCAAGGACGCCGCGCGGCGCGCGCCGAAGCGTCGAGCGGCGCGGGAGTGACGCTATCCTGTGTTCCATGGAAACGGCGATCTACACGCAACGCGTCGATGAGAGCCTCCGCCGCGTCGCGCGCTGGCTGGAAGCCTTCGATCCCGACGAGCTCGACTACGCGACCACCGACGGCGTGGTCAGCCTGCTCTTCCCCGACGGCGCGCGCTACGTACTCAATCGCCAGTCGGCCGCCACTCAGCTCTGGTTTGCCGCTGGCGCGCGGGCTTGGCACTACAACTGGGACGAGGCGAGCGCGCGCTGGGTCGATGACCGCGATGGTCACGCGCTCTACGACAACATCGCGCGCGTCGTGACCGACAAGCTCGGCCGCAAGGTCGCGGCGCCGTGATCGGGCTCCATCGGCTCGAAGGCTTTTACTGGGTCGCTCGCACCGGCGGCTACGCGCGCGCCGCGCGCGCGTTTCCCTATCCGATCACGCAACCGGCGGTGCACCAGCAGGTCAAGAAGCTGGAGCAGGAGCTCGGACTCGCGCTGTTCGAGCGCGTCGGCAAGGACCAGATGCAGCTCACCGCTGCGGGGCAGCGGCTCTACCGCTTCGCCGCGCCGTTCTTCGAAGGCCTGCCGGGCGTCGTGCGCGCCGTGCAATCCGGTGACAGCTCGGGCACGCTGATCATCCACGCGGCGCCGCTCTTCGTGCGGCACCTCTTGCCGCGCTGGATCCAGCGCGTGCGGCGCGCGCACCCGCAGGGACGGGTCGAGCTCGTCGAGATGCCACAGGCGGATGTCGCGCGACTGCGCGACGGCTCCGCGGACATGCTCGTCGATTTCCTGCCGGAGTGGCCAGAAGACGTCGCTACCCAGCGCGTCGGCACGCTGCGCGGCTTCGTGGTTTTGCCCGCGCGCCATCCGCTCGCGCGGCGAGCGCGCCTCACGCTCGCACAGCTCGGCGAAGAGACGTTCATCAGCTATCCGACGGGCGGAATCGCTCACGACC
>JBIKYW010000358.1:0-4088 GCA_044355055.1 Planctomycetota bacterium
GCTACACGCGTGCCAAGCAGATCGAGCTCACCGCGGACGTGGTCGCGATCGCGACTGGGGATTTTCTGCCTGCGAATGGCGAGGAGCTGCTGCTCTTCAACGCGAGCGGCGTGTACGCGCAGGCGCCGCTCGCCGGGGAGCTGCGGGCCGAGCGCATCGTCGAGTGCAACTTCCTGTGGCAGGTGCCGGATCCCTCGACCGTGTACGTGTGGCAAGACGGTGTGCTCGATCTGGACTCCGACGGGCTCGACGACCTCGTGCTGCCCGAGCCCGGTGGCTTTCTGCTCGTCGCGCAGCGCCGTCCGCGGGAGGCGGGTGCGCCGCTCGGCGTGGCGAGCCGACTGGTCGTGCCCGAGGAATCCGACGTCGGTGGCGCTTGGGTCTCCGCGACGCGCCGCGAAGGTCCGGCGGTGCGCGGTCGCCGCCAGCGGCCGAGCTACACGCTGGAGCTGACGCAAGAAGAAGAGGAGACGTTGGGCACTCGGCCCGCGGTGCTGGCGCAGTCGAGCGAGAGCGTGAGCGCGCCACAGTTCGCCGACTGGGAGGGCGACGGCGACCTCGACCTCATCGTGCAGACTTCGCATCACCTGCACGTGTTCGTGCAAGACCGCGGTGCGTTCGCGACGCAGGTTCTCCACTCGCTCGAGCTTCCCGTCGACGTCGATGCCTCGCGGCGCCTCGACACGTCGTACAGCTCGCATGCCGTGGACCTCGACCTCGATCGCCGCGCGGACTGCGTGATCTTCGCGGGGGACAAGCGCTCCGAGGACGTGCGGACGCAGGGGCTCTTCTTCACTCAGGCCGGCTCTAAAGAGGGTCCTGCACCTTTCGGCAAGGAAGGGCGGCCGTCGAGTCTGCTCGTGTTCGCCGGTTTCATCTCGGGCCCGCGCTTCGTGGACTTGGATGGCGACAAGTTTCCCGAGCTCGTCCTGCGCGCAGTGCGTCCCGACCTGATCGATCAACTGCGCAGCGCCTCGTCGAAGTCGATCGACGCCGAGCTCTACATCTACCGCAACCGCAGGGGCTCGCTCTCGCGGCAGCCCGACGTGTCGTGGAAGCGCACGATTCCGCTGGAGCGCTTCCAGCTGACCGCGGAGTTCTGCGGAGATCTCACGGGCGACGGTCTCTGCGAGCTTCTCGTCCGCGACGAGCCGGAGAAGCTGCGTGTGATGTTCCTGCGCTCGCAAGGCAGCGGGGACAAGTCGACGTGGACGCTGTTCGACAAGCCGTTGTGGGAGACTTCGATCCAAGAGGACGCCGAGGTCGAGCTCGTCCCGCCGCGGGCGGGGGAAGCGAAGCCGTCGGTGTTCGTGATCGAGTCGGGTCAAGTGCTCTTCGTGAGGTTCGGATGAGCGCGCTCTTCCTCGCTTTGATGGCGCAGGTCGCTGCGGCTCGGACGCCCGCGCTCGTCTTGGAGCCGGGTCTCGAGCTGGCGTGCCATCGCGTGCTCGATGTCGACACGGATGGTGTATCCGAGGTTGTCGCGATCGGACGCGACGGCCGTGTGCGCACGCTGCACGCGCGCGACGGCACTGCGCCGATGGGGGCACTGCAGCTCCCCAACCCGCAGCGCTCACTGCTCGCTTTCGCGACCTATTCCGGTACGACGTACCTCGTGAGTCTGTCTCCCTCGGGAACGGTCGCGTTTCCTGTGCTGCCCGGCGGAGAGATTTCCAAGGACGGTCAGACGTGGATTCCGCGCGCGCGCTTCTCGCTGCGGCTGGAGGCGCCGTCTCTCGCCCCGATCGCGCAGGACGTCAACATGGACGGACTCGACGACATCGTCGTGCCGACGCTGGCGGGGGTCGAGCTATGGTTGGCTTCGCTCGGCACCGAGCAGCGCGTGCCTGCGTTCCGCAAGATGGCGACCCTCTCGGTCGAGGTGGCGCGCTGGGGCAGCCACGACGCCGAGTACCTGTCGGACTCGCTCGAGAGTTCGTTCGCCATCCCTGGACTCGCGACGCGCGACGTCAACGGCGACGGACGACCGGACCTGCTCGTCGAGCAGGGCAACCGGCGCGCATTCCACCTGCAGCGCGACGACGGCTCGTTCCCGCTCGAAGCCGATGTGGCCGTCGATCTCTCGATCTTCCGCGACACGACCGAGGCTTCGGGGTTCGCGCTCGGCGGAACGCTCAGCGCCGGCGACAAGGCGTCGTATTCCTCGCGCGATCTCGACGGAGATCGCATCCCCGACTACGTCATCGGACATCGACGCAAGGTCTGGGTTTTCCGCGGGACGGCCGCTGGTCCGCAGTTCACGCAGCCCTCGGCGATCCTGAAGACCGCAGAGGACATCACCGCGCTGCTCGTACATCCGCTCGATGCGGACGAGCTTCCGGACTTGCTGCTCGTCAAGGTGCAGATCCCCACGCTGGCGACCCTGTTGCGCGGGCTCTTCAGTGAGTGGGACATCCAGATGCGCGTGCTCGCGTACTCGAACGTCGGCGAAGGACGCTTCGAGTCCGGTCCGAGCCTCTCCAACGAGCTCTCCGTGCGCCTGCCGGGGATCATCGGTCTTGCCAAGAACCCCGAGAAAGTGCTCGAGCGCTTCACCGACGTAGAGAAGCAGTTCCGGCCGAGTGCGCGCGGCGATGTCGATGGCGACGGTCGCGAGGACGTCCTCCTGCTGCAACAGGACAAGCGCGGCGTGGAGGCGTGGATTTCTCGTGCGGACGAAGCCGAGAAGGATCGCCGCGGCGAGCGTCGGTTGCGCGAGTTGCTGTTCGATGAGAAGGGCGCGGTGTGGGACTTGGACCGCGTCGTCGATGCGCTCGGCAACCTCGTGCAGCAGCGCGCGACGCTGCTCACTGGCGGGCGTGCTGCGGATCGGTCGTTGGTTTTGAACGATCCAGACTCGATCGAGCTCGTCAGCATGGAGTGCGCGGAGCTCATCGCAGGCGCGGGTGACGAGCTGCTCGTTGCTTACAAGCGCAAGGGGGAGCCGCGCTCGGGCTGGTTCGAGGTCCTGCGCTTCGAAGGTGCGGCGAAGTGAAGCTCACGCGCGATGAGGCTTGGGCACTCGTGTGCGAGTGGACGGCGGGTGATGCGCTGCGCAAGCACGCGCTGGCCGTCGAGTGGGTCATGCGGGCTGCGGCGACTCGGTACGGGGAAGGCGTGGCCGACCCCGAAGAGTGGGGCGTCGCGGGACTCTTGCACGACGCTGACTACGAAGCGTGGCCGGAACAACACCCGGCGCGGATCGTCGCGTGGCTCCGTGAGCGCGGCGAGTCCTCGCTCGCGCACGCGATCTCCGCGCACTACACGAAGTGGGGCGTAGATTGCGAGTCGCGACTCGACAAGGCCCTGCTCGCGTGTGACGAGCTCACGGGGTTCGTAGGTGCGTGCGCGCGCGTGCGGCCGGATGGGCTGCAGAGCCTCGAGCCGAAGAGCGTGCTGAAGCGTTTGAAGGACAAGGGGTTCGCCGCCAAGGTCGAGCGCGATGAGATCGCCCGCGGAGTCGAGCTCTTGGGCGTCGAGCTCGCAGAGCACATCGAGTTCGTGATCGCGGCACTGCGGCCCCATGCCGACGAACTCGGGCTCGCCGGTCGCGCGGAGCCGACTGCGTGAGCTTGCTCCTGTCTGCGGCGTTTGCGTTCGCCGCGCAGGGACGTCTGCCGGTGGTCCCGCTCGACCGCGACGACCTCGTCGTGCGCGAGTCGTGCATCCTCGATCCCGGCGATACGCCGATCGAGGATGACGAGGGCGATGGAATCGTGCATGTCGCGACGGAGGGCGTCACCGTCACGTTCACCCGCGCTGTGTTGCGCGGCGCGCCAGCCGAAGCTCCGCTCGACAGCCTGCGCGGAGTCGGCGTCCGTGTGCGCGCCCGCAACGTGACGATTCAGGGCCTTCAGGCGTCGGGGCTGCGCGCCGCAGTGTGGGCGAGCGACGCCGACGGGCTCGTCGTCGAGGGTTGCGATCTCGGGGGCAACTTCGCGCAGCGACTGCGCTCGACGAGCGCCGCCGAGGACCTCTCGGACTGGCTCTCGCCGCATGAGAACGACGGGAACGAATGGCTCGCGAGCTACGGGGCGGCGCTCTACGTCGAGTCGTCGAAGGGCGTGACCTTGCGACGCAATCGGGCG
>JBIKYW010000359.1:0-4072 GCA_044355055.1 Planctomycetota bacterium
TGACTTCAACAACGTGCTGACCGTGGCCTCCGGCTCCGTCGAGTTGCTCTTGGACAGCCTGCGTCAGCGTGGGGCGCTCGCGTCCACCGACCTCCCGCTGGTCGAAGCGATCCAACAAGCACTCACCCAAGGCACGGGCCTGACGCGGCGCTTGCTCCAGTTCAGCCGCCAGCGGGAGGACCAACCCCAAGACGTCGACGTGTTCGACAGCCTGCGTGGAGCGATGCCGCTCATTCGGCAGCTGGTCGGCCGCGGCGTGCAGCTCGATCTGTCGAGCGCGCCCAACGTACCCAAGGTGCGCATCGATCCCGTTCAGCTGGAACAGGTGCTGCTCAACCTCGTAGTGAATGCGCGGGACGCGATGTCCTCCGGCGGGGCGCTCTCGATCCGAGTGGACTCGGTGGAGAGCACGCTCCAGAACGGCACCGCGGATTCACTGCCGGTCGGCCGCTGGGTCAAGCTCGCCTTCCGCGACAATGGCTGCGGCATGACTTCCGAGGTCCGCGAGCGAATCTTCGAACCGTTCTTCACGACCAAGTCCGCCGACCGCGGCACGGGACTGGGTCTCTCGACGGTCTTCGCGGTCGTCAACGGCTGTGGCGGGCGGATCGCCGTCAGCAGCACGCTCGGCTCGGGCTCGGAGTTCCGCCTGTATTTCCCGGCGCTAGCGCGAGCCTGAGTCGAGTCAGGCCCGCGGTCGTACCCGGCGTCCACGCTGTGGACATTCCCAGCGAAGGAGCGAGAATCGATCCACGGGGTCGTGGGCTCGACCTGCGAACCCGAGCGGCGCTCTCTGGCGACCCCGTGCGTCCGCCGCGCACGCCCAACCGCCTCGACCCCAAAGGACGCACCTCACGTGAGCTGGATTTCGACCGTCACCGCACGACTCGTGGGCGCGAAGCGAGCGGGCCCCTCGTCGGCTGCTCTCGATGGCCCCCAGCTACCGACCATGGCGACGGGCTGGCGAGCCGACGCCCCCGCCTCGATCGTTGTCTTCCTCGTCGCGCTCCCGCTGTGCCTTGGCATCGCCCTCGCGTCGGGCGCGCCGCTGTTCGCCGGGGTCATCTCCGGCATCGTCGGCGGCATTGTCGTCGGGTCACTCAGCGGCTCGCCCTTGATGGTGAGCGGCCCCGCCGCCGGCTTGACCGCCATCGTGGTGAGCGCGATTGCGACGCTCGGGTCGTTCCCGGCCTTTCTCGCGGCGGTGGTCGTGGCAGGTGGCGTGCAGCTTGCACTCTGCGGCCTGCGCGCGGGCGTGATCGGGTACTACTTCCCGTCCTCGGTGATCCGCGGGATGCTCGCGTCGATCGGCCTGATCCTGATCCTGAAGCAGGTGCCCCACGCCGTGGGCTGGGACAAGGACTACGAGGGAGACGAGTCCTTCGTGCAGCCCGACGGGGACACGACCTTCACCGCGATCGACCACGCTCTGCACGCGATCGAGCCCGGTGCCGCCTTCATCGCGCTCGCGTCGCTCGCGCTGTTGGTGCTCTGGGACAAGACGGCTCTCAAGCGCCTCAAGCTTCTGCCAGGACCACTCGTCGCGGTCCTGACGGGAGTGTCGATCAACCTCGCGTTCTCGCTTGTCGAGTCGACGTGGACGCTCGGTGCGACACACCTCGTCCAGCTGCCGATCGCGAGCGATGCCTCGACATTCCTCTCGTTCTTCACGCTGCCGGACTTCTCGGCGCTCGCGCGCCCGGAAACTTGGAAGATCGCGCTGACACTGGGCGTCGTGGCGAGCTTGGAGACGCTGCTCAGCCTCGAAGCGACCGATCGCATGGACGCTCACAAGCGCGAGTCCCCCGCCAACCGGGAGCTCTTCGCGCAGGGAGCGGGCAACATGCTCTCGGGCCTGATCGGGGGCCTTCCGCTCACGGGAGTCATCGTGCGCAGCGCGGCGAACGTGGATGCGGGCGCGCAGACGAAGCTCTCGGCGATCCTGCACGGGGTGCTGCTCGTCCTAGCGGCCGTGACGATCCCCGGCCTCCTCAATCACATCCCGCTCGCTTCGCTCGCCGCGATCCTGCTCTATACCGGCTTCAAGCTGGCCCACCCTCGCATCCTGAAGGCGATGTGGGGCCAAGGTTGGAAGCAGTTCATCCCTTTCGCCGTCACGATCGTGGCGATCCTGGTGACGGACCTCCTCGTCGGGATCTCGGTCGGCATCGCGGTCGCGTTCGCGTTCATCCTGCTCGACGAGGTGTGCTTCGACTGCTTCACCGTCACCAGCCCGCCCGGCGCGGTGTTGAAGCGGGTGCAACTCCAAGAGCAGGTCTCGTTCCTGAACAAGGCATCGCTGGCCAAGCTGCTCGCATCACTGAAGCCCGGAGAGCGGCTCGAGATCGACGGCTCGCGCTGCCGCGTGATCCACCGCGACGTGCTCGAGCACATGGCCGACTTCCGCCTGCAGGCCAGCGAGCGTGGCATCGACCTGCGCCTCGTCGGCATCGACCTCCCGCCGCCCCCGCCTGCCCACTGAGCTCCCCGACTCCGCCCGAGATCACCCATGGAAAACCTCAAGCGCCTCTTCGAGAACAACCGCAACCTCGTCGCGGAGATCACCCGCAACGATCCCGAGTTCTTCCAGCGGCGGGCGGGCAAGCAGGAGCCCCACTTCCTGTTCATCGGCTGCGCCGACAGTCGCGTGCCGATCGAGACGCTCACCGGCGTCGCACCCGGAGAGATGTTCGTTCACCGCAACATCGCGAACCAAGTGCGCAGCGTGGACCTGAACCTGCTTTCGGTCCTCCAGTACGCGGTGGAGGTGCTCGATGTGAAGCATGTCATCGTCTGCGGGCACTACGAGTGCGGCGGCGTGAAGGCGGCGATGGGAGACCAGAACTACGGACTCGTCGATCATTGGCTCGCGGGCATTCGAGACACCTGTAGCCGCCACGAGCAGGAGCTCCAGCGCATCGGCGACGACAATCGCCGCTTCCGACGCGTGGTCGACCTCAATGTGCTCCGACAGGTCTACAACCTGGCGCGCACCCCGATCGTCCAGACGGCGTGGAAGCGCGGGCGGCGACCGATGCTCCACGGGATGGTCTACGACATCCACGACGGATACTTGAAGGAGCTCTGCCTCCAGATCGACAGCAACGAGCACGTCTCGGAGCTTCTCGAGACGACTCGTCGATCCATCGGTGACTGAGGGCGACGGGGGACTGCAGGTTCACGCCCCGCTGGCCCAGTCTTGTTCGTTCCCTGACGAATCAACATTTCTTGTCGCCGCCTTCGCCGAATACGAGGCCTGACTTGTTGGCGTCTTGATTTTTCAGCCACATCTTTTATCCGCCTTTACATTCGAGGCGCAACCTCGCCCTCCACATCAAGGCACCCCAGCCTCGTGAAGGAGTCCCGAGCCGTGTCGTCCCACCTACCTCGACTGTCCATCGCCGCCGCAGCCCTCGCGCTGCCCCTCCCCCACGCCCTCGCCCAGTCGGACAACGCCGAGAAGGTCGCCGGAAGCCCGCTCGACGCCTCGGTCGCGGCGCTGAAGCAAGACTTCGAAGCCCGGCTCGCCGCGCTCGAGAAGCAGGTCGGCGAGGAGAAGGCAGCGCGCGAGGCCGCCGAGAAGGCCGCCAAGGGCAAGTGGTACGAGAAGATCAGTCTGCGCGGCTACACGCAGTTCCGCACCACCTCGCTCTTCAACGAGGACATGACGCCCAACCTCGTGGTGCCCGCCGACAGCTCGGTGAGCGAGAAGGAGACGTTCATGATCCGCCGCGGGCGCTTCATCTTCTCCGGCGACGTCAGCGAGCACGTCTTCCTCTACGCGCAGTTCGACGCCTTCGGTTCGGTCGGCGGCAGCGGTGACAAGGGGCTTCAGACGCGCGACCTGTACGCGGACGTCGCCATCGACGCGGACAAGGAGTACCGCTTCCGCGTCGGCCAGTCGAAGGTGCCCTACGGGTTCGTCAACCTCCAGTCGAGCCAGAACCGCGCACCGATGGAGCGCCCCGACGCGCTCAACTCGGCCGTCGAGGGCGAGCGCGACATCGGCGTGTTCTTCTATTGGGCGCCCAAGGAGATCCGCGAGGTCTTCCGGCAGCTCGTCCGCAAGGGC
>JBIKYW010000033.1:0-13101 GCA_044355055.1 Planctomycetota bacterium
GCCGCGGTCGCGGTGCGCGGCGGACTCGAAGAGGAGATCAAGGTCCGCGTCGACCCATTCAAGATGGCGGCGCAAAATCTCGACCCTGCCGCGCTCGCCGCGCGCCTCGCGGCGGAGAACATCAACGCATCGGGCGGACTGATCCGCGAGGGCTCGACCGAGTACCTCGTACGCACGCAGAACGAGTTCCGCGACCTCGAAGAGATCGCGGAACTCGCGCTGGAGCGGCGCGGAGCCGCCACGATCCGCATCCGCGACGTCGCCAGCGTCGAGCGCACCTATGCCGAGCGCGAAGTCTCGAGCCGCATCGGCGGGCGAGAGTCCGTCGAGATCGCCGTGTACCGCGAGGCAGGGGCCAACATCGTCGCGCTCGCAACCCAAGTGAAAGATCGCGTGCTCGGCACCGAAGGGCAGCAGCGCGCTGCGAAAGAGCAGGAATCGCGCGGCCAGAGCGGCGCGTGGGGCGAGCGCGAGAAGACGGACTTCCTCGCGCACCGCTACCGCAAGGAAGCGCGCATGGAGCTCCTCTCCGACCAATCGACGTTCATTCGCGCCGCCGTCGACGACGTCAAGAGCTCGGCCGTGATCGGCTCGATCCTCGCGGTCGTCGTGATCCTCGCGTTCCTGCGACAGCTCGTGCCGACGTTCATCATCGCGATCTCGATCCCGATCTCGGTGGTCGTGACGTTCGCTCCGATGTACGTCGGCGATGTCTCGCTCAACATCATGTCGCTCGGCGGACTCGCCCTCGGCGTCGGCATGCTCGTCGACAACGCGATCGTCGTGCTCGAGTCGATCACGCGCTGCCGCGAGGAGGGCGACAGCCTGCGCAACGCTGCAGTGCGCGGCGTGCGCGAAGTCGCGGGCGCGATCACCGCCTCGACGCTCACGACCGTCGCGGTGTTCGCGCCGATCGTGTTCGTCCACGGCATCGCGGGGCAGATGTTCGGCGACCAATCGCTCACGGTCGTCGCGTCGCTGCTCGTCTCCCTACTCGTCGCCGTGCTCTTCATTCCGATGCTCGCGTCGCGCGAGTGGCTCGCGCTCGACTCGTTCGCACGGGTCGAGCCGGGCGACGAAGTGGGCCTCTTCCAAGGGCTCGACTGGTCGACACCGCAGAAGAGACTTGCGAGCCTCGGACGGCTCGCGCTGCGGCTCGTGTGGCCCGCGTGGGGCGCGCGCGCGACGGGTGCGGCGAGCATCGTCCCCCACGCGCTCGGCTGGCTGGCGAAGTTCGTGCTCGGCGTGCTCTCGCTCGCGCTCGTCGCGACGGCGGCGGCGCTCGTCGCACTCGGCTGGCTCGCGGCCAAGCTCCTGTGGCTGCCCGGCTGGCTTTTCGACCGCTCTTGGACCGCGTTCGAGCGCGTCTATCGGCCCATCTTGGCCGGCGCGCTCGCGGCACCCGGCACGGTGGCGTTCGTCTCGCTCGCGGCGTTCGCAGCCTCGCTCTATGCGGTCGGGGGCATCGGCGTCGAGCTCTTGCCCGAGATCCGCCAAGGCGAGTTCACGGCACACGTGGCGCTGCCGATCGGCACGCCCCTCGAACGCACGGACGCCGTGATGCGTGCGCTCGACGAGCGAGTGCGCAAGCTCGACGGAATTGCGATGACGGCGCTCACGGTCGGTGTCGAAAAGGACACGCTGACGCGCGAAATCGAAGGCAAGCACACCGCGCGGCTGACGGTTCGCCTCGACGACGCGCCCGCGGTGCGTCGACGCGAAGAGGAGATCCTCTCCGGGGTGCGCGAGCTCATCGCCGCGAGTCCCGACGTCGCCTCGGTCGACATCTCGCGCCCGACACCGTTTGCGATCGACGCACCCGTGACGGTCGAGGTGCTCGGACACGATCTCGACCGTCTCCAGACGGTCGGCGACGAGGTCTACCGGCGGCTCGCGGCGCTGCCCTCGCTCGCCGACGTCCGCACCAGCGTGCGGGTCGGATTCCCCGAGCTGCGCGTCACCTTTGACCGCGACAAGGCGCTCCAATACGGACTCGACCTCACCGCCGTGTCCAACCTCGTGCGCGACCAAGTGCTCGGGAACGTGAGCACGCGCTTTACCGACGGTGAAGAGAAGATCGACGTGCGCGTGCTCGGCGACGAGGAGCAACTCGGGCGTCTCGAGCGCGTGATGCACCTCGTCGTGAATCCCTCCGCGCCCAATCCCGTCGAGCTGCGGGCGGTCGCCGACATCACGCCGGTGCAGGGCCCCGCCGAGATCCGGCGCATCGGCAATACGCGCGCCGTGGTCGTGACCGCGACTTCGAGCGGCGCGGACCTCGGAGGTTTGTCGAAGCGCATCGAAGCCGAGCTCGCGAGCCTGCAGCTTCCCGACGACGTCACGGTCGAGCTCGGCGGCCAAAAGCGCGAGATGGACGCGGCGCAGTCGAGCATGCAAGGCGCGCTGCTGCTCGCCTTGTTCCTCGTCTACGTCGTCATGGCGTGTCAGTTCGAGTCCTTGCTGCAGCCGCTCGTGATCCTGATCACGATGCCCCTTGCCGTGATCGGCGTGGTCGCGGCGCTCGTCGTCTTTTCGATTCCGATCTCGGTCATCGTGTTCATCGGCCTGATCTTGCTCGCGGGCATCGTGGTCAACAACGCGATCGTGCTCATCGACCGCTGCAACCAGAACCGCGCCGCTGGCATGTCGATTCGCGACGCGCTGCTCGAGGCGGGACCGACGCGCCTGCGGCCGATCTTCATGACGACCGGCACCACGGTCATCGGCCTCCTGCCGATGACCGGCTGGCTCGAGAGCCTGCCGTGGATCGGCGCACTCGGCGCGGGCGAAGGCGCGGAAATCCGCGCGCCGATGGCGGTCACCGTGATCGCGGGCCTCTCGGTGTCGACGCTGCTCACGCTCGTCGTCATTCCCGCGCTGTACGCAGTGACGGAGGGCTGGCTGGAGCGCGGCAAGCGCATGAAGGAGTTCGCATGAGGCAAGGCGGTTCGTTCTACGACTCGCTCGTGCGGCGCCCCGTGACGCTGCTCGTGATCTTCGTGGCGCTGCTCGTGATCGGCGTGCTGGCTTACATCCGCATTCCGGTCCAGCTCATGCCCGACGGTTTCGTTGAGCCCGGTCTGCAGGTGTGGGTCGCCAACCCGGGCGCAAGCGCACCGGAGAACGAGCAAAAGGTCGTGCGCATCATCGAAGAGCAATTGCGCACCCTGCCGGGCGTCGAAGGGCTCGACTCGACGGCGAGTGACGACAGCGCGTTCACCTTCGTGCGCTTCGATGGCAGCGTCGACATGGAGCTCGCCAAGGCCGAGGTGCGCGACCGAGTCGAGCGAGCGCGCGCGCAACTCCCGACGAGCGTGCAGGAGGTCGGCGTCTACTCGTGGTCGAACTCGAGCCTACCGATCCTGTGGTTCGCGATCCTCCATCCCGGCGACGATCCGCGCACGGACTTCCTGCTCGACACCGTGGTCCAGCGACGCCTCGAGGCGGTCGACGGCGTTGGAAAGATCGAAGTTTGGGGCGTGCTCGACGACTCGGTGCGGATCCTTCTCGACGAGGACCGAGTGCGCGCCGCGGGGCTCGATCTCGGCGCGCTGATTGGGCGGCTCTCGCGCGACAACTTCGCGCTGCCGATGGGCGAGGTCGAGGACGGTGGCTTGCGCGTGCTGCTGCGCTCCGACATGCGCTTCGAGAGCTTCGAGGAGATCGAGCGCTATCCGATCGGCAACGGGCTCGTGCTCTCGGACGTCGCGCGCGTCATCTCCGCGAAGAGCGTGCGCAACCGACTCTTCAAGATCGACGGCCAATACGCGTTCTACGGCGAGGTCCAGAAGGACGGACAAGCCAACGTCGTCGAGACCTGCGATCGTCTCAAGGAGGCCCTGGCGGAGCTAGAGAAGGACCCCCGACTCGCCGGTCAGTTCCGTTTCCTGCCGCTCTTCGATCAGGGCGACTTCATCCGCTCGTCGCTCGCGGCGCTGCGCGACTCGGCAGTGTGGGGCGGCGGGCTCGCCGTCATCGTGCTGTTCCTGTTTCTGCGCCGCGTGCGTTCGACCCTCGCGGTAGCGCTGTCGATTCCGTTCTCGGCGCTCGTTGCGGTCGCGTGGCTCTTCTTCACGGGGCACACGTTCAACGTGCTCACGATGACCGGCATCACGCTCGCGATGGGCATGCTGGTGGACAACTCCGTCGTCGTGATCGAGAACATCTCGCGTCTGCGCGCTGAGGGGCGCAGCGAGGTCGAGGCGGCCGCGGAGGGAACGCGCGAGGTCGCCCTCGCGGTCTTGCTCTCGACTCTGACCACGATCGTCGTCTTCCTGCCGATGATCTTCATGAACGAGAACCCGCTCCTGCGCCTGATGTTTGGCGAGCTCGGGAACCCGCTGTGCTTGAGCCTCGCATTCAGCTTGGTCGCGGCACTCGTCTTCTTGCCCGTGCTCGCGGCGCGCGTCGTCGACGAACGCTCTCCGCGCGCTGCGGCCCTCGCGCACAAGCTCGAACCGTTCGCCGCGTTGCCCGCGCGGACGGTGGCGCGCCTGTGGGGTGGAGTGCGCTGGTGTGGCGAGCAGACCGCGCAACTCCTCTTGCCGCCGCTCGGAGCCCTCGCGCGCGGAATCGCGAAGGCGCGCTGGGGTATCGCCGCAGTTCTGATCGGTCTGGGCGGACTCGAATACTGGCGAGCGCACGAGGCGCTCGCTCTCGATCGACGTCTGCAGGCCGACTTTGGCTGGGCGGCGACACCCGACGTCGACACGATGCTCGCGCTCGCGTTCGAGTTCTTGGCTCTGCCCATCGCGCTGGCAATCGTCCTGTGGGTCGTCCCCAACTTCGCACGCCGCAGTACGCAGGCACTCACGCGCGCGGCCGAACTGGTGCCGCGCCAGCGCAATCTGGTCGACATGGTGATCGGTGGGAACAGCGCGCTGCTCGGCTGGACCCTGCGCCATCGCTTCGCCGCGTCGCTGGCGGCGTTCGCGGTGCTGCTCTCGATCGCCTGGCCCGCCACCCACATGAACGTCGCGGCGTTTGGCGAGGACAGCAACACGGCGCGCCTCTCGGTCCAAGTCGATCTCGAGGAGAACTTCACGCTGCAGGAAGCGGCCGACGAGATGCGCCACTACGAGTCGTTCTTCGAGGAGCGCCGGGAGAGCATCGGCTTCGACCACCTCGCACTGCGCTTCGACACGCGCGGCGGGCGCATCACCCTCTATTGGGACACCGCCATCCCTCGCGAGGAGTACGAGTCGATCGAGCGCGGACTGCGCCGCGACGTGGTCGCTCGTCCGGGACAGCGCGTGCGCCTCTCCAACGACGAGAACGGCGCGGACGAGCGCAGCCGCAACACCGTGGTGTTCCGTCTCGTCGGCCCCGACTCGGAGGGGCTCGCAGAGCTCGGCGCGCGCGCGGTCGAGGCGCTGGAGCAGATCCCGGGACTCTCCGGCGTCACGACGCCCGAAGGCTCGGCGCAAAGCCAAGTCAACGTCGTATTCGATCCGGATGTGGCGCAGGGGTTTGGGATCTCTGCGAACAGCGCGCTGCAGAGCATCGGGTGGGCGCTGCGCGGCTGGCAGCTTCCCCGCTACCAAGAAGATGCGCGCGAAGTGCCGCTCATCATCGAATACGACGAGGAGGCCGTCGCCGGTCTCGACACCCTGCGAGACCTCGAGATCTTCGGCGGCCAATCCAGCGTCCCGCTCTCCTCCTTCGCGCAGTTCGAGTTCGGCAGCGGCTCACGCTCGATCTCGCGACGCAACGGTCAGACGACCTATACGATCACGGCGCGCGTCGATGATCCGCAGCGACAAAAGGAGCTATCCGACGCTGGCTACGCCGCGCTGCGCTCACTCGACATGCCGCGCGGGTACTCGGTGGGCGAAGACGATCTTGTCAGCGCGCGCGTCGCGGAGGAGCTCTCCGAGCTTCGCTCCGCAGCGCTGCTCGGACTCGTGCTCGTGTTCGTCTTGATGTGCATCCTCTTCGAGTCGCTGATCCTGCCCGGAGCGGTGCTGCCGACGATTCCTTTCGCCTTCGTCGGCGCCTATTGGACGCTCTACCTGACGGGCACCACGATGGACTCGGTCGGCTGGATCGGACTGATCATTCTGATCGGCGTCGTTGTCAACAATGGCATCGTGCTCGTCGATTGCATCCAGCGTCTTCGCGACGAAGGGCTCGGGCGCGACGAGGCCGTGCTGCGCGGCGTCGCGCTGCGCGTTCGCCCCGTGCTCATGACCGCGCTGACCACGATCATCGGCCTCATACCGACGGCGATGGCCGAGCCCGCGAGCGAGGGCATCGACTACCGGGCGCTCGCCACGTGCATCATCGGCGGACTCTCGTTGTCGACCGTACTCACGCTGTGGATCGTGCCCTTGTGCTACACGCAGTGCGACGACCTCGCGCGAGCGCTCGTGGCGCGATCGCGCTCGCTGATCTCGCTCTTCGACGCGCGAGCCCGCTCGGCACGCGCCTAGCTAGCGATCGGCGCGTCCCTGCTCGAGCAGCTCGCGGTAGCGCGCCGCTTCTCCGGGCTCACCGCGCTGCGCGTGGATTTCGACGAGCATCTCGAGAGCGTGGAGCGTGTGTTCCTTGGCGCGCGGAGCGTCGCCGAGCTCGGCGTAGCACTGCACGAGGCCCTGCTCGGTCGCGAGTCGCTCGGGCCGGTGCTTCCGCCGCTCGAGCAGCACCTCCGCAGCGCGCTGCCAGCGCCCCAAGGCAAGCAAGGACCGCGCGAGCTCGTCGAGTGCGCTCACGCTCTGCGGGTTCTCACGGAGCAACGCCTCGAGTCGCTCGGCAGCTTCCGCGTGACGCCCCGTCGCAGCCAACGCTTGCGCCGCGCTGAAGTGGCGATACTCGTCGATGCGCGCGTCGGGCGAAGGCAAGTCGCTCGGCTCAAGCAAGTCCGGATAGTCAGGCTCGAACTCGCCGCCCGAGCTGTAGCCGAGCGCCTCGATTGCCGCGCCCGCACCCGCCGAGGCGATGTGATTGCCGTGGTGGAGCGCGGGCGCGTCGAGCACCAATCGGATCGCGCGCTTGGCCCGCTCGACGGTCGCAGGATGCGCACTCGACGCGTCGCGCTGCTCGTCGCCTACGAGCGACCACAATCGGGGCTGCGACGAATGCACGTACTTGCCCTCGGGGCCAATCCAGCCGCACATCGGGCTCCAGCGAAAGCGCACCCAACCGGCCAGTGCCTCGAAGTACGTCCCGCGTACGGGCGAGAGCTCGCCCGCGAGCGACACGCCATCGATGCCAAGGAGCGGCGCGAGCCCCATCGCGCCCGCGAGCGTCGGAGCCACGTCGACGACGCTCGTAAACTCGGGACGAACTTCCCCCGCGCGCTGCGCACCCGGAAACCGCAGGAACATCGGCACACGCAGCGTCGACTCCCAGACATGCTGCCCGTGCGTGTCTTCCCCGTGCTCGTCGAGTCCTTCGCCGTGGTCTCCGACCACGAGCAGGTGCCCCTGCTCGAGAAAGCCGTCGGCCCGGAGCTCCTCGACGAAGATGCCGAGCTCGGAATCCATGCTCGCGACTTCGGCGAAGTACGGATGATCGCCCGCTCGCGCCATGAACTCGGGGGCGGCGGCATAGGGCGCGTGCGGGTCGAAGAGGTGCACCCAGAGGAAGAAGGGGCGGCGATGGTCGCGCTGCGCGAGCCACGCGCGCGCTTCGAGCAGCACGTCCTGCGCCGTTCGATCGGAGATTTGGCCGACCACGCGCCCGTCGTCGGCTTCAGGCTGCCCCCACGCTGCATAGCCCTGCGAGATGCCGTAGTCCCGATCGAGCGCCAGCGAACCCACGAAGGCTGCGGTCTGGAAGCCCGCTCGCGCCGCACGTTCCGCGAGCGTCTCGGCTTCGGCCGTCAAGCGCGCCGGACCGTTGCCGCGCACGCCGTGGCGGGGTGGATAGAGCCCTGTGAGCATCGATGCGTGGGCCGGCAGAGTGAGCGGCGCGACAGTGTGCGCGTTGGAAAACTGCACGCTCTCCGCGGCGAGCGCATCGAGCACCGGCGCGACGCCCCGCGTGCCGCCGAACGCACTCAACGCATCCGCGCGCGTCGTATCGAGCGTCACCAGCACGACCGAGTGCGAGTCCACGGCCGGACTGCGCCCGCAGGTCGCGAGCCACGGCAGGAGCAGCGCGACGAGCGGGGTTCTTCTCATGGCGGACGGCACCGTCTTGGCCCCAACCCGGCTGCGACGGCGAGGTTCCGTCCGGAAATCAGCTCGGACGGGCACGGACCTTGAGCGTCTCGCCGACGAAGTTCATCGCGGCTCGCACGCCGTCGTAATCGGGATGCATGAGTCGCAGCCATGCATTGCCCATGTATCCCGAACCGACCGGCTGCGTCGGCGTCCCCGGAGGCGGGAGGTGGCAGTCGATGATGTGTTCGCCCGCGCGCTCCTGCACGCGGTCCATGCCCTCGTAGCCCGTGATCGTGCCGTCGCATTCCGGACGCAGCGCGATCATCCCTCCGGCGCGGGCGCGCGACGGTGCGCGCTCGCTCGTGCCGTGGCACACCGCGAACGCCCACTCTCGATAGAGATCGAAGTCGTTGATGCGCGAGTAGATGTCCCACACGCGCACACCCGGCGGGCGGCACCCGATCTCGGAGAAGCGCAGGCCCTTGGGGCCAAAGAACCACTCCATGTGCGTCGCCGACGTGCCGATGCCGAGCGCCGTGATGACCTTTTGGCCCATGGCTTTCAGCTCCGCGTAGTGCGGCGCGTCCATGCGGTTGGTGATCGCGATCTGCGGCGAGATCCAGCGCGTGCGCATGGCCTCGAGCACGTTCGGGTAGTAGTGCGAAATGAAGTCGTGCTTCACGACTCCGTCGATCGTGAGCGTGTCGTAGAAGCCCTCGTGGCCTTCGACGAACTCTTCGATCGCGGTCGGATTGCCGCGGTCGAGCCCGCACTCGCGAATCGCCGACTCGAGCGCAGCAGCGTCGTCGACCTTGTACGTGCCCGCGGCACCCGCGGCCGCGCGCGGCTTCAAGATCAGGGGAAATCCGACTTCCGCAGCGAAGCGCCGTGCGTCCTCGGCACTCTCCGCGCCTATCGAGGCGGCACACGGCACACCCGCGGCTCGCAGTGCGTCTTTCATCGCAGGCTTGTCGCGGCAAAGAAATGCCGTGCGCTCGCTCGTCCCAGGGATCGTGCATGCAGCGCGCACTCGCGCGACCGGCAAGATGTGCGCCTCGACCGTGCACTCGAGGCGATCGACCCACTCGCGCGCCTGACAGCGGCGCACGACGTCGAGCATCGCCGGCTCGTCCGTCACCGAGCGCACTTGCTCGTAGCGGTACAGCCAACGCTTCAGCTCGTCGTCGAGCGCGCTGAGCGGCGACTCGCCGATGCCGGTGACGCGCACGCCGATGCCGTGCAGCGCGCGCACGAACTCCCTTTGGTTCTTCGGAAAAGCAGGCTCGACGAAAAGGACGTGCACGGCGGCTTCTTCGCTTTCTTGCGCGCCTAGCGCGGCGGCATGAGGCGCTCGTAGAGCGCGATGTAATCGTCAACCTGGCGATCCCAGGAGAAGTCCTGCGCCATTCCGTTCTGCACGAGCCGCGCCCAAGAGCTCTCGTGACGCCACGCGTCGAGCGCGCTCTGCATCGCCGCGAGCAGCGCCTCGGGCTTGAACTCATCGAACAGGAATCCCGTGCCCGTGCCGCTCGCCGCATCCCAAGGCTGGACCGTGTCGGCGAGGCCGCCGGTGCGACGCACGATCGGCACGCTGCCGTAGCGCAGGCTGTACATCTGATTGAGCCCGCAGGGCTCGTAGCGCGAGGGCATCAGGAACATGTCCGAGCCCGCTTCGATTTGGTGCGCGAGCGCGTTGTCGAAGCCCGCTTGGAACGCGACCTTGCGCGGGAAGGCGCCCGCGAGCCACTTGAAGTAGCTCTCGTAGCGCTCCTCGCCGCTGCCGAGCACCACGAGTCGCAGATCCTCGCGGTGCAAGAGCACCGGCAGGATGTCGGGCAAGAGCTCGAGACCTTTTTGCACCGTGAGGCGCGAAACGATTCCAAAGAGCGGCGCGCGCGGCTCGAAGCCGAGCCCGAAGCGTTCGCACAGGGCCTTCTTGCAAAGTTCCTTGCCGCGCAGGTCGCGCGCGTGGAACGCAGCGGGAATCAGCGGGTCCTTGCGCGGATTCCACTCCTCGCCGTCGATGCCATTGACGATTCCAAACAGCGAGTCGCTGCGCTGGCGCAGCAGTCCGTCGAGCCCCATGCCGTGCTCTTGGCCTTGAATCTCGCGCGCGTACGTCTTGCTCACCGTCGTCAGCGCGTGCGCGTAGAGCAGACCCGTCTTGAGGAAGTTGATCCGGCCCTCGTTCAAGTCCTCCTGATAGAGGAAGCGCCGCTCGTTCTCGAGCGCGAGGTCCTTGAGTCGATCCGCACCGACGACTCCTTGGTAGCCGATGTTGTGGATCGTGAGCACCGTGCGCGTCCGCGCGAACAGACGGTCCCAGGCGTACACCGTGCGCAGGTACAGCGGCATCAGCGCGGTGTGCCAGTCGTTGCAGTGCACGATGTCCGGCGCCCATTGCGTCCATTGGCAAGACTCCAGCGCCGCGCGCGAGAGCACCGCGAAGCGCAGCGCCTCGTCGGCGTCCTGCGTGTAGATGCCCTCGCGGTCGAAGAGCTCGGGGCAGCGCACGAACCAGACCTTCTGCGTCGAACGCGGCAGCTTGCCCGTCGACACCGACACGTAGAACGTGCGCTCCCCCATCCGCAGCGGCATGTCTTGGAGCGCCGCGACGGGCTCGAGCTCGACCTGCCCCTTCACCTTGCGGTAGTACGGCATGAAGAGGCGCACGTCGTGGCGCTTCTTGTGGAGGTGGCGCGCAAGTGCCGCGGACACGTCGGCGAGGCCGCCTGTCTTCGCGAACGGCGCGACCTCGGCGGACACGAGGCAGATCTTGAGCGGCTCCATGGGGACGGGAGCGAATCGTAGCGAGGGGGTCTGCTATCCTCCACGCCGCCATGGTTCGAGTCGTCTTCGTCGCCCCGTTCGCGGCCGACACCACCCTGCGCTTCGTGCGCTGCGCCGCGGAGCTCCCCGATGTGCGCATGGCCGTGATCACGCAGGACGACCCCGAAAAGCTGCCCGAGCCCCTGCGCGCGCGCCTCGTCGCGGTCCGGCGCGTGGGCAACGCGCTCGACGCGGGCGAGCTCGCGAGCGCGGTGCGCGCGCTCGAAGCGCAGCTCGGAGGCCCCGCCGAGCGCCTGATCGGCGTGCTCGAGCAGCTGCAGGTCCCGCTCGCGGAGGTTCGCGAACAGCTGCGGATTCGCGGAATGGACGCACAAGAGGCGCGCAACTTCCGCGACAAGTCGCGCATGAAGGATGTGCTGCGCGCGCACGGGCTGCCCTGCGCTCAGCATCGGCTGTGCCCCACGGAGACCGAGGCGCTCGAGTTCGCGGCGCGCGCGGGCTTCCCGCTCGTCGCGAAGCCGCCCGCCGGCGCGGGCGCGCGCAACACGCTGCGCGTGGAGAACATGGACGAGCTGCACGGCTATTTGCGCAGCGCTCCGCCGTCGCAGGCCGCGCCGCTCCTGCTCGAAGAGTTCATCACCGGCGAGGAGTTCTCATTCGACACGGTGACGCTCCACGGCCGCCATCTGTTCCACTCGATCAACGTCTACGCTCCCGCGCCGCTCACCGTGCTCGAGAACGCGTGGATCCAATGGGCGGTGCTGCTCCCCCGCCGCATCGACACGCCGGAGTTCGCGCCCATTTTCGATGCCGGTCCGCGCGCGCTCGACGCGCTCGGAATGCACACGGGCGTGACGCACATGGAGTGGTTTCGCCGCCCCGACGGCCGCATCGCGATCTCCGAGGTCGCGGCGCGCCCGCCGGGCGCGCAGTTCACCACGCTGATCTCCTACGCCCACGACTTCGACCTCTACACCGCGTGGGCACGCCTCGTGATCCACGAGCAGTTCGACGCGCCGCAGCGCCAGTTCTCGGTCGGCGCCGCGTACCTGCGCGGTCAGGGCGAGGGGCGCGTCGTCGCGATCGAAGGGCTCGACGAAGTCCGCCGCGAGCTCGGGCCGCTCGTCGTCGAGTGGAAACCGCCGGCGCTCGGCGCGAGCGCGAGCGGCACCTACGAGGGCGAAGGCTTCATCATCGTGCGTCACCCCGACACCGCCGCGGTGCGGGACGCGCTCACCAAGATCGTGCGCACCGTGCGCGTGCGCCTCGGCTAGGAACCAGCTGCCATGCTCAACGTGATCATGATCTCGCCGGGATTCCCGGCGGAAATGCCGCACTTCGCGCGGGGCCTCAAAAGCGTCGGCGCGAGCGTGCTCGGCATCGGCGATCAGCCGCAGGCCGCGCTCGAGCCGATGGCACGTGCAAGCCTCGACGCCTACTTGCAGGTGCAGAACCTGTGGGACGAGGAGGCCGTCGTGCGCGCTACGGTCGAGCGCGTCCGCGGACAGAAGATCGATCGCGTCGAGTGCCTGTGGGAACCCGGGATGGTGCTCGCGGCGCGGCTGCGCGAGGCGCTCGGAGTCGCCGGGCTCGGCGTCGAACAGACGATCCCCTTCCGCGACAAGGTACGCATGAAGGAGGTGCTCGCAGCGGCCGGAGTGCGCATTCCGCGCTTCGCGCGCGCGCGCAACGCCGCCGAGGTGCGCGATGCAGCGCGCCACTGCGGCTATCCGCTGATCATCAAGCCCGTCGACGGCGCGGGCTCCGCGGACACCTACACCTGTCGCAGCGACGAGGAGCTCGAGCGTTCGCTGCAGCTCGTTGCGCACGTGAAGGAGCTGACGGTCGAGGAGTTCATCGAAGGCGAGGAGTTCACCTTCGACACGATCTGCCACGAGGGCCGGATCCTGTTCGAGAACGTCGGTTGGTACCGCCCCAAGCCGCTCGTCGCGCGCTTGAACGACTGGATCAGCCCGCAGTGCATCGTGCTGCGCGACCTCGAAGCGCCGCACGTGAGGAAGGGGCGCGAATTGGGCCGCTCGGTGCTCGCTGCGATGGGCTTTCGCTCGGGTTTCACGCACATGGAGTGGTTCTACACGCCCAAGGGCGAGGCCGTGTTCGGCGAGATCGGCGCGCGCGCACCCGGGGCGCGGCTCGTTCACATGATGAACTACTCCGTCGACGCCGACCTCTTCGTCGCTTGGGC
>JBIKYW010000361.1:0-4069 GCA_044355055.1 Planctomycetota bacterium
CCACGTCGAACCTGTTGTCGCCGAGCAGCTCCTTCAGGCGCGTCGCGTGTGCGACCGGACGTCCGAGTTGCTGGGTGGCGAGCAGCGAGAGGCGCGGAAAGTTGCTCTCCAGCCGCACGAGCTCCACGTTGGACTCCGTCGGCGGCGGCTCCGGACTCTCGCCGGACAGCTGGGAGTATGCGTCCGTGTCCAGGATGACCGTGTTGTGAACGCCGCGGCGCGCGAGTGCGCGCACGAGGCGCTGAATGCCGATGCCGTCTCCGCCGAAGTTGTACGGCGGGTAGAACGTTGTCACGTGGGCGACGCGCAGAGTCATCGTGCACACTCCACCAGCGCGTCCAGCGCCGCGCGGGCTCCGCGCGGCCACGTCATCGCATCCGCACGCTGCTTTGCAGCCTTGGCAAGGCGCTCTCGCAGCGCCGTGTCGTCGCAGATCGCGCGCATCGCTGCGGCGAGCGGCTCGACGCGGCCAGGCTCCACGAAAATCCCGCCCCCTGCGAGCAGCTCCGGCAGCGGGCTCTCGGTCGTGGCGATCACCGGCGTGCCGCACGCCGCCGCTTCGACCGCCGGCAAGCCGAAGCCTTCGCACTGCGACGGGATCAGCAGGCCGAGCGCGCCGGAGTGAAGGTGTCGCAGCTCCTCGTCGGGCACGTATCCGGCCCAGTGGACGCGGGCTTCGAGGCCGAGCTCGGCGACCGCTTTGCGGATGCGGCCCTGCTCTCCATGGAAGACATCCGTCGACGTCGGACCGACGAGCACAAGGTGCGGATCGCGCGAGTCGCCGCGCGAAATCGCGTGCAGCGCGCGCACGATCGATTCCACGTTCTTGTGCGGGTTGAAGCCGCCGACGTAGTTGAACCAGCGGGCCTCGCGGGGCAGTCCGAGCTGCTCCGCAGCGCGGACGATCTCCACAGACGTCGCACTCGGCCGATAGGCCGGAGCGGGTGCCTCCGTGCTCACGCGGATCTTGTCGCTCGGAACGTGGAGGACACGTTGGAGGTCGCGCGCCGAATATTCGGACACGGTGAGAACGAGCCGCGCTTGCCAGAGGGCGAGCTTGACCTTGGCGTTCCAGAACCAGCGCGCACGCCGCGAGGGCAGCGTGAGCTCGGGGAAGCGCTCGGCGATGCAGTCGTGAATGCAGACGAGAGCGCGCAGCCGCGGCGGCAGCGGAAAGTACGTGTAGACCGAAGGCGAGAAGAACGCGTCCAGCCGCTCACGCGAGACGGCGCGCGTGAGCCTGAGCATGTCGAAGGGCGAGCGGTTGCCGTCCGCGGAGGCTGCTTTCGTGGGCGCAACCGTCTGCGCGACGCGAATCAGCGTCACGTTGGGCGCGCAGAGCTCGAAGACACTGGAGGCTGCGTCGTCGGCGAAGAACACGAACTCGTGCTCGGGCGCGAGCGCCACCATGGCGCTGCACAGCTCGCGCGTGAAGCGGCCGTAGCCGCGCACGTTCGCCCAGCACGTAGCGTCGATCCCGAATCTCATCGGCGTCGGCGGAGGATCCATACCGCTGCGGCGCCGATCAAGGCTCCGCCGCAGGCCGCGGCGATACCGAGCTTCCACAACCAGTCGGTGAGCTTCGTCGGGTTGTCCATGCGACGGAACACCTTGCGCTCCAAGGTGTCGGCGTCGAACTCGTGGACGGAGCGATACTTGTCCGGCGAAAAGCTGCCCGATTCGAGCGCCCCGAGTGTGCGCACGTCGATGTCGATGCTCGGACCGTCGACGGTGACGAACGCCCACGTGTCGAGCTGCTCGCTCAGCGCGCGGATCGACTCGCGATTGCGCTGCATCTCCAGCGGCGCCGGGACGAACTCGCAAGACGTCTGCAGGTAGTCGATGCCGTCGCGGCGCTGGTGGCTGAACTTCCACGGTCCGAGGTCCCCGGAGAACACGGCGCGTGTGGGGGACTCGGTGAGCAGGGGATGAACCTCGCTCCACCATGCGGCGTCTTCCTCCCACCAGAGCACGTGGCCGAGGAAGGCGAAGACGTGGGAACTCTGCGGATGCGCGGCGAGCTCCTTGGAAAGGAAAGCGCGGCGAGCCTCGTCGAGCTGCACGCCGCGGATGTACTTGGGCGGGCAGTGCGACGCATCGCCGGCCGCGGGCGTCCAGCACGAGTTCAGCAAGAGGAACAGCGAACCTTCGTACTCGAAGCTCTTTTGGAGGGCCCCGTAGCGCTCGATCCAGAGATCGCGCGTCACGCTCTCCCAGAGGTCGTGGTTGCCCGGAACGCGATGGATGGGAACGCCGAGCTCGGCGAAGACGGCATCGACCGCTTCCCAGTCGCGCAGCACGGCGGCTCGGTCGACCTTCGGGGAGTGAAAGTCTCCGTAGACGAGGTCGCCCGTGAGCACGACGAAGTCGGGTTGCGCGCTGCGCACCTCGCGCACGAGCTCCTCGTAGCGCGCGGTCGGCAGCATCCCGTCGTCCGGCCCACCACGCGTGTGGCCGAGCACGGCGAAGGTGAAGGACTGGGCGAGGGTGGCGAGCATCAGCGCGGCTCCGATGGCCATGAGACCACGCGCCACGAGTGAATTCGAAGGCGTGCGCCGCTCTTTTTCGCGTTTGCGGCGATGCCGAGCAGCTCGTACTGGCCCGCAGGGAGTCGCAAGGTGACGAAGCGGTACTCGTGGCGATCGCCGGAGAGTTCCGCTTGGCGTGTGATGCTTCCCGTCGACGAGCGCGCGAGCAGCTCGACCGTGGTGACGTCTTCGCCCGAGATCTCCACGACGAGCCATGCGTCGTGTTCCGCCTCGTGTTCCGCCGGAGGGACGGTCCACTGCACCTCGCGCTCCACCCGCGCCAAGCCCGTGCGGAGCGTGACTTCGAGGTCGTGCTCGCGCACGCACACGCGACGCACGGATCCGACCCCGTGCCAGCCGGCTTGGGTGTCCGAGAAATTTGCCTCGAACGTCTGCTGCGCGAGCGGCGCGAGGGGGACCGTCGATTTCCACTCGCGGGGTAGCCCCGGCGTCGCGTCGCTCGAAGTCACGCCCCACATTCGATAGGCCCACTCCAAGTCGCTGGGTGGCGCCGTGCGATCGCCCAGCCGTGCGTCGTCGAACGTGAGGTTGGCGCCGTTCTCCGGCCGCCACACCTGCTCTCCGCCCTGCACCACGGAGCGCACGAGCTTGGGCCAGCCCGCCTCGCCGTAGCGCCAATTCTTGATGTGCGCGTAGATGCCGAGCCCGTTGGACTCGAGCGACGTGTGCAGCACGAACGGCTCCGAGCGGTCCTTGGCTTCGATGCCGCGCTCACAGCCCTCGATGCGATTGGCGAACACGAGCGGCGCGCTGTTCTCGCCGACGGAGATGCCCTTGTCGCCCGAGCCGAGGATCTGGTTGCCGATCACGCGCGGCCAGCAGGTCATCAGGTCGAGGCCGTCGTTGGCCGAACCTTCGATCAAGTTCCACGCGACGAGGCCGCCGGACATGTCGAAGTCGATCGAGTCCGCGTTGGCATGATGGAAGTGCGAGTTCGTGATCGAACAATCGCCCTTGACGACGTTGATCAGGTCGTCGCAGCGCTGGTTGTAGGCGAACTCGCAGTGGTCGAAAACGACGCCCCTCGCGTAGTGCACGCACACCGCGCCCTTGTATTCGACGCGCCCGACTGGGCCCGCACCGCCGCCGATGAACTTGACGTGTTCGAGCCGCGAGCCATCGGCGCCGGGCCCTTGCAGCGCGAACACGCCCCACGGCAGGTCGGGATTCGCGCGTTCGATCGTGATCGGTTGTTCGGCGGTGCCGAGCGCTTCCAGCTTGCCGCGGCACTCGATCGACACGTCCGGGTCGAGCTTGAGCGTCGTGCCGGGCGCGATGCGAAGCGTCGTACCAGGCGGAATCAGTAGGTCCTGCTTCAGATGTTGATCGCGCCCGAGGCCCACGAAGTTGTCCGCTCTGCCCCTCGGATCGCCAAATCGATTTGCGAGCACCGTCTTCTCGGCAGGAACGGCCTCTTCCCATTGCCTTTCCGGAAGAGCGGAGAGGGGAGCGAGCTCCGTTGCGACGATCCACGCCCCCGTCAGTGCATTCTTGAAGTGGACCGCCACGTCCGAGCAGCT